>JAACEJ010000011.1 GCA_011682565.1 Actinomycetota bacterium
ATTAACAAAAAGTTAGATTTATGTCAATAGCGGTTGTTTTTCCTAATAATTGATCAACCGGTCGATGGAAATATAATCAGAAAAATAAGAAACAGTTTGTATGAAATCGAATTAGAATCTGATGAAATCATTAGTAGCATAATAAACTCATTTCACCGGCAGCCGAAACTCTACCCCTGCATTAACCAACCGTTTATTGTAATAAAAACTCGCCCACGGGGATTCATTTTCGTACCAGGCAAAACGTATGACGCAGGTTAAGGACGAGGTCACGTCCCGGGAAAGATCGAGAACCAAAAAGTTGCTCTGCTCACGTTCCGTGTCTAATTCCAGCGGCCAGGCAGGCAAAAGTTCATCAAGATATTTTTTCTTTTGCCACTCGCCAACGCCTCTGATTAAAAATCCATAAAAATTTTTGGCAACAAGGATCGTCAGGTATTGCTTTCTGTATTCATAACCATAGCTGTTCGAATGGTAGCGCTCATGATTTGCGGAAAGATTGAGCAGCCATCCTTTCCACAGCCAACCGGCTCGCAATGAAAAAAGATTTGCATGATCTCGTTGTTGCGGTGCATTCGCTTCTGGAAACGTCGGAAACAACTTAAAGACAGGTCGGTCGTACCGGTATACAGCATAGGAAAAAAAAGGAGAAATCGAAATACGATGGGAAAATCGTTTGGTCATTTCAACAAATACAGAAGGGCTTTTATAATCATAATATACTGATTTGGCATAATCGAGGTTTTCCTGACGTACGCCGGTTTGCATGGTCAGATTTTTCAACAGTTGCATTTGCAGGAATGGACTCACGTAACCCAGAGCGTAATCCGTGTCCCGGTTTAAAAACAGCTTGAGTCGCCCGAATGCCCTGACGCCCAGTTTCAAACGAGGCAGTACATTAAAAAAATAATTGATCTGTCCCTCATTGATCAATTTGTTCTCAATGGAAAAATTATTGTAAATTTGTAATCCCCCCTGGTAGGAGAGATGTGTTTGCGACCGATGGTCAATTCGGGTTGCCCGCGCCTGAACTAAAAAACGGACGGATTGTGCCTCCCGCGCATCCCGGATCGATTCTTCCACATTATTATCGTGCTCGAATAAAACCTGGAAGCGGTTGTTGATTCGCCATTTACTCTGTGAGAATGCAGAATGCGCAATAATGAGAAAAAGAACGATCGCCCATAAAGTATACTTTTTGCTTCGTTTCATTCAGGAGGTGCCTGGATTGATTTGCGCAATTGCTCTGCTTTCTGCTCGTAAGTATCGGCGACAGATGACAGACTGTCCGCGGTCTGCAGGAGCTTCTGCCTCTCCCGGTCAAGGTTGCCGATATAATCCTGAATGTCGTAACCCTGCACGGAATGGAAATCGAGATTGAGCAATTGATCCGCCTGTTTGAGCGCCAAAGTATTGCCAATGCCGCTCATGTAATCCGCATTGTTCCAGGTTTTGGCGCTCTCATTAAATTGTCCGCGCAGCATTGTTGAAATGCCGGCAGCAGACTCGGAAGGACGCACCGTCTCATCCCGGGAATCGAACAATCGCACATCATCCACCATCTCCGCCATTCGTTGACGAAGTTTTGCATCATCTTTCACCTGTTTGATTTTTTTTTCAATCTGCTGTGCTTTTTCGCGGTACTTGTCCTCGCGGTCGTGAAAAAAACTGGCTTTATTTTCAATTTCACGCGGCGTATCCTTATCATTAATTTGCGGCGCGGCATCATTCACGCCGGCGGAGACGATCTGACTTGACGGACGGAGAAGAGCAATTTTTTGCTGCAACACGCGAATCTCATCGCTCCATTCCTTTTTGTAGCGTCTATCCCCGGCCGGATGTGATTCGACAAGTTTTACCAGGGAATCCAAACGAGCAGCATACCAAGATTGCAACTGCATTTTGATCTCCCGGAGTTTCCGACTCAATTTGCTTTGTTGTTGTAGTGTTTTTTCCTGTTTCGCTGCCAGTTGTTGTGATGTTTTTAGCAGGCGGTCAAGTTTTCGCTTTTCAACAAAATTGAGCCTTTCTTTCTCTCGAATTTTGGCAATGATGCGAGCAAGAGAATCCGCCCGCGCCATGTTTATCGAAATGTCCCGCTGCAACGAATCCAACTCTGCCTGTTTTAATTGCATCTGCCGCTCCCAAGTGTTGCTCCCGCTTTGAGGGAAAATGACAAGCGGCATGAACAAGATAAAAAGAAGAAAATACCAAAATTTTCCATACATCATTTTATCCAATTAATTTAACTCCATCTAGAAAAATACATATACTTGTTAAGGGTCAAAATGTGACAAATACTTGTCATTACGAGGAGTGAGGAACGAACGACAGTTTATCCCGAATTATCGGGAAAGCAATCTCATAACTGACTGTTAAGCATGAGATTGCTTCGCTCCACTCCGTTTCGCTCGCAATGACATGACTGAAAAAGTATTGTTACAATCTAACCCTAAGCCCAATAATGACCAACTCGGTTATTTTATCTATCTTCCTTTCTTCGGTCTCCGGTTTCCATTCTCCCGTCTCCGTTTTTCTTTCTCCGTTCTCCCTTCCAATTATCTCCAAACAAAAAACACCGCTCCTATAAAGCCGGATTCATAATCTTTCCCATAAACAAAATGGTCTGCGAATTTTGCTCGCGAATGGCAAACAGGAACGGCCGGTTAACTTGCATAAAGAAACCCGGCGGTTCACCACCAACAGAAGTTGTTCTCATCTCAACAATCGTCACTGCCGCGGCTTCTGTTCCTTCTTCATAAACATCAACAAATGACTTGTGTCGCACCTGGCTGATGTAAAGGTCGCCGTTCTTATTAATTCCGGTGAAATCCGCCCGTCCGCTGTCGAATGCAATTCCCATTCCCAGGGCGCTTAAAACCTGATTCAAGACCTTTTCATATTTTAGCTTGAATTTCGGAAGATAAAGTGTTCCCTTTTGTTTGGAAAATTGCCCCATCCATTCGGCCCAGTTCTGAGCATTGAGCTGCGCAATGAGCGCATCGACCGAATTCCCGGGCGTAGGTAAAAAGACGGTCATGCGAAATGCGCTATTTCCGTAAGGTAAATCGATGGCCTGAAATGCATCATTTTGGTAATAAAGAAAATCATTACTCTGCTTCATCATCTTGCAGGTTACTTGCGTTGTATCGCCAATATAAAAAGGTTCATCCTCCGTCAGCTTTTTATCGAACTCGTACGTCCACGTCCCTTTAAAATAAATGGCATTGATCAAAAACATCACAGTCATCGGATCGATTTGGTCGAGAATCTTTTTTATTTTTCCGTTTGTGTTGCTGTCGACCCACGAATTTATCGTTGCAACGGCCTCGGGCGAATTAAAATTAAGCGCATTCACTTCCGCGTTAAAAAAAGTTTTGTTAATATCAACAAAGGGCTGTTCCACCGTAAATCCAAGCCGGTACCAGATAGAATTAGCGATCTGAAAACGGACTTTTGGGTCCAGATCGGCGAGGAGCTCGATGAGACTTTGGTAAGATTGATTTATCTCCTCATCCGAAAGGCCGCCGAATCCAAGCGTGTTTTGCATGGCACGCTCCGTCTCGTTTGCTGCGCCGTTCAACGTCATGCCGAGCGCCATAGAAACGCTCAGGGGAGAAATAAAAATATTCTCATCTTTCTGTGTCTTTTGAATTTCTTTGAACAGACTAAAACCGAACTCCCCGGAGGCCTTTACGATTTTTTGTTCGCCCTGACTTAACGGACGCATGGGCGAATCGGGCGCAAGCGCAGAAAAATCCCGTGTACACAGCAGCGAAACACTGCTGAGAACCAGGACAAGTAAAATGTTCATCGCTTTTAACATGATACCTCCTTATATCAATTCATATTTTTCCAATTTGTAGTAAAGCGCGCCGGTCTTAATCCCAAGAATCCGCGCCGCTTCTGATTTCGCTCCGTTCGCTTTTTCCAGCGCTTTTACAATAGCCATCTTTTCCACTTGTGCTAACGCCGCATTCAGGTCCAGTGTTTCCATTTCAAAAGAAGGTGCAGATGCCCTTGGTGTCAGAAACGGTAAATCGGATGCTGTGATTTCCGCGGTGTCGGCCAGCACGGCTGAGCGTTCCAAAATGTTTTCCAGCTCGCGTACATTTCCGGGCCAGTCGTAATTCTGCAATGCCGCGAGTGCGTCTGAGGATAATGCAATTTTCTTCAAACCCAGTTTGACAGTAATCCTGCCGATAAAATGATTTGCCAGCGTGGAAATATCCTCACGCCGGTCGCGTAACGGCGGCAAATAAATAGGAATAATATGCAAACGATAATACAAATCTTTGCGAAATGAATTTTCATCAACCAGCTTTTTCAGATCGCGGTTTGTCGCGGCGATGACGCGAACGTCCACAGTCAGCGTCTCCTCGCCGCCGACACGTTCAAACTCGCGTTCCTGCAAAACACGCAAAAGTTTCACCTGCGTCGACAGAGGCAGATCGCCTATTTCATCGAGAAAGATGGTGCCCAAATCCGCGAGTTCAAAACGTCCTTTTTTGCGCCGTAACGCTCCGGTAAAGGCGCCTTTTTCGTGACCAAAAAGCTCCGACTCCAAAACCCCATCCGCGAGTGCGCCGCAATTTACGCGAATAAACGGATTTTGTGCACGCATCCCGGATTTATGTATCGCTCTGGCAACCAATTCTTTTCCTGTGCCGCTTTCGCCATAAATAATGACCGACGAATCAGTCTTGGCGACTTTGCCGATTGTGCGATAAAGCTGCTGCATTTTAGCCGAATCGCCGATGATCTCGCCAAAATTAAATTGATCGTCCAATTCTTCGCGCAAATAAATATTTTCTTCGGAAAGACGACGCAGCTTTTCTTCCTGCACCAGCTTGCTTAAAATTCTTTCAATTTTAAGACGAAATTCCTGGTGCGAAAAAGGCTTGGTAATGAAATCCGCCGCACCTTTTTGCATCGCTTCAACCGCAAGATCGATGCTGCCGTACGCTGTTATGACCATCACTTCTGTCTGTGGCGATTTTTGTTTCACCTTTTCCAGAATTTCTACGCCGTTCATTTCGGACATACGATAGTCCGTTACCACGAGGTCAACTGGCCGGGATTCGATGATTTTTAATCCCGATGCGCCGTCCTCTGCATCCCGAACGTCGAGTTTCATTTTTTGAAGAATCTGCACCATACCTTCGCGCATGGTTTCGTTATCTTCAATGACAAGTACTTTCAAACTTTCCTCACGATTTATTGAGCGGCAACTGTATTTGAAGAGTCGTACCCTGATTATTCGATTCCACAAGCTGAATTGTACCGTTGTTTTGTTCAACCATCATTTTGCACATAGCCAAGCCAAGTCCAAGCCCTTTTTCCTTGTTGCTGAAAAAAGGTTCAAAGATATTTTTTTGAATGTCGGGCGAAATTCCAGATCCGCTGTCGGAAAAGGTGATGACTGTATTTTTCTTGTTTTCCGAAACAGTCACCGAAATGCGGCCGTTGCCGGAAATAGCCTGCAAAGCATTAATTGCCAGGTTCATAAAAATCTGTTTTAAATGCTGGGGATCGACAAAAACCATGGCATCTCCCGAAACATCCGGAGCAATATTTTTCTTTTCAAATTCATTGCGCAAAAGTTGCTCCGTTTCATCCCAAACCTTTCTCACAGAGCAGGATTCTTTTCTCGCAACAATAGGTTTGGCAAAATCCAGAAAATTCTGAACAAGGGTTTTTAAATTTTTCGATTCTTTAAGTATCTTTTCAGCATTTGATTTTTGCTCAGGATTCGTCAACTCATCATGCAGCAAGCCGGCAAAAAGTTCGATGCCGCCCAGAGGATTACGAATCTCGTGCGCCACGCCAGCAAGCATGGCTTTCTGCCGCTCATCGCGCTGCAAAATCGCTTTGCGCATTTCTTCCATTGTTTGCGCCAAAAAGGCAATCTCGTCCTTTCCTTTTATTGCGATTTCCTTGTCCAGTTTCCCCCGCGCAATTTTTTGCGCCGATTGCCGCAATTTGTGTAACGGTGCCGTCAGCCTGTGCGATGTGAACACTGCCAAAACCACAGAAAACAAAAGCGAAACAATGCCGATCTGCACCAGGCGTCTCTGCATGGTATTAACGATGGCAAGCGATTCCACTCCGCCTTCAACTGCAACAATGCCGACCACCTGCCGGCCCTTTTTCAGCGGTGCATAGCCGGACTTGTACAACCTGCCGTCATTTCCGCGGAACAAGATGGAACTCGCCTTCCGACCCTGAAGAACGGATTCTATTTCGTTCCTGTTAAATTGCCCCTGCAAATAGACCGTTCCGATCATCGTGTTAAACTCCGTGTCGAGCCAAATACCTCCCGCCGGAGTGAGGACAACAATGCGCTTCATTTTAGCTGCCGTCCGAATACCCAAAAGAGTTTGCCGAAGATTGTTATAAATTCGCGTTTCCTCGTCGCCCGGCCCCAACAGAGTAACAAGTGAAGGATCCATTTGTACGGCAACAATTGCAGCGATATTTTCAAGCTTTTCACCCAATTCAGCCTCCAGGGTGTTTTGCAGGCTGTAGCGCAAATAAATACCCGAAAGGATCAGCACGAGCGCAATTTGCAGGATAAAAAGAAAAATGAGACGTTTACGGATCATTGCATTAATCCTTCTGCAAAACGAATACCAAATTCATTTTTTGAAACAAAAGCCCGATTTAGCCCACTGTTTTTTATGGCATTCCATGGTTTCGCCAAAAGCAATCGATGCCAAATTATCTCCAGCGTAATTTTCATAATTCTGACAGATCATCAGATTTCTGAAAATATCAAAGGTTCATTATTTCCCGGTAAAATTCCTCATAGCGTGGAATTATCTTTTCCGCGGCAAAAGCTTCAATTGCCTTTTTTCTGGCTTTTTCTCTAAAACTTTGCATCAGATCGTCGTTTGTTAACAATTCGAGTGCGCTGTTGGCCATGCCTTCAACATCTCCCAATGGATGCAAAAAGCCGTTTATGTTGTTGTCTATAACTTCGGGCAAGCCACCAATGTTACTGCCGATAACCGGCGTTTTGCAACTCATCGCTTCCAGCGCAGCCAGACCGAAACTTTCCTCACCGCTCGGAAGTAGAAACAAATCTGCGCAGCCGAGAAGATTTTCGATATAATCCTGTGTGCCCAGATAAAGGACATCATCCAACACTCCCAGTTCCTTCGCCAGATCATACGAAGCCTGCCGGTCCGGGCCTTCGCCCACAAGAATGAGGCGAGCCGGAATATGTTTGCGCACCAGGGCAAATATTCTAATCGTGTCGGTCAGGTGTTTTACAGGACGAAAATTTGATGTGTGCATCAACAGTTTTTCGTTATTCGGTGCAAATTGCTTGACGCTGCAATCGGTAACAACGCCGTTGAAACGTTCCGTGTCAACAAAATTATGGATTGTACGGATTTCTTTTGAGAGAGAAAATTCGTCACGTGTTCTTTGAGCCAAATAGTTGGAAACGGCCGTCACGCCATCGGATTTTTCAATACTGAACTTGACAACTTCGAAAGACGTTGCATCCTTTCCAACCAGGGTGATATCGGTTCCGTGCAATGTTGTCACTATTTTCGGTGTGGAGCCGCCTAACATCTGCCGGGCAAGGTAAGCACTCACGGCGTGCGGAATGGCGTAATGTGCGTGAATAATATCCAAAGAAGAATCTTTGGTAACTTGCATGATTTTTGTCGCAAGACTCAAACTGTATGGCGGATATTTAAAAAGAGGGTATGCAGACACATCCACTTCATGGTAATAGACATTTTGTTGAAAACCGTGCAGACGAAAAGGAGAGCTGTAGCTGATAAAATGAACCTCATGGCCACGCCGTCCCAGTTCAACGCCCAGTTCCGTGGCAACAACACCGCTGCCTCCGTGGGTTGGATAACAGATTATTGCTATCTTCATAGGTTTTCCTTTTTTAAATTTCAGAGTGATACATTTTTAAAATAGAAACTTACAAGCTCAAAATCAACTAAAACGCAACGGCCAGGCAACGCCAGCCTTTTGTATTGATTTCCTGATGAATTATTAGTACTTTAAATGTTTTCTAACAAACTATAAAAAGCACGACTCATTAAGATAAAGTATTTAACAACAAATGGACCAAGAATTTATCCGAAATTTTTGCATCATTGCACATATAGATCACGGTAAATCCACGCTGGCTGACAGGCTGCTGGAAGAGACCGGGACGCTGAATAAAAACGAAATGATGGATCAAGTCCTGGACAGCATGGACCTTGAGCGAGAACGCGGCATCACCATTAAAATGCACGCCATTACCATGGAATATAAAGCGGCTGATCATCATAACTATTTACTTAACCTCATCGACACGCCCGGACATGTGGATTTTAATTACGAAGTCTCCCGCAGTCTCGCCGCATGTGAAGGTGCGCTGCTGATCGTCGATGCCGCACAAGGGATTGAAGCACAGACGGTAACAAACCTCTACCTGGCGATTGAAAGCGATCTGGAAATCATTCCGGTCATTAACAAAATCGATCTGCCCAGTGCTCAGGTCGATTTGGTGAAAAATCAAATCGTCGAAATGATTGGCTGCAAGGAAGAAGATATTTTATTAGCCAGTGCCAAAGTGGGTATCGGCATTAAAGAGATTTTGAGTGCAATCATTAAGCGGGTACCGCCGCCGAACGGAGAAGCGGATGCACCATTGCGCGCGCTGATTTTCGACTCGATGTTTAATTCCTATCGCGGTGCACTGGCTTATGTTCGCGTTTTTGAAGGAGCACTTTACGCCGGACAGCAAATTCATTTTTTTTCCACAGGAAAGACCCTCGAAGTCCAGGAAGTCGGCTTTTTACGATTGCAACAAATTCCACAAAAAATCTTATCCGCCGGAGAAGTGGGCTATGTGATCTCCGGAGCCAAAGAAGTCAAGGACACAAAGGTCGGTGATACCATCACCTCTGCCGATCATCCCGCGGCCGAACCCCTGCCCGGCTATCGCGATGTCAAATCAATGGTCTATAGCGGTCTGTTTCCTTCCGATGCAGAAAAATATGAGGATTTGCGCGCGGCGCTGGCAAAATTAAAGCTCAACGACTCGGCCCTGTTCTACGAACCGGAAACATCCATTGCCCTGGGTTTTGGCTTTCGCTGTGGTTTTCTCGGCTTACTACACATGGAAATCATCCAGGAACGCCTGGAACGGGAATATCAACTCGATCTTGTAACAACGGTTCCTAACGTAGAATTTCACGTCATTACCAACAGGGGGGAAAAGCTGGTCGTCGATAATCCCGCACACCTGCCACCCGTAGGTGATATTGCCCGCGTTGATGAACCTTATATTACATCTTCCATTTTAACGCCGACAGAATATATCGGTAACATTATGTCGCTGGCAATGGAGCGACGTGGCGTTTATTTAAATACCGAATATATCGACGAGACCCGCGCCAATCTGCATTACGAATTCCCTCTTGCAGAGGTCATTTTTGATTTTTATGACCGCCTTAAATCCCTGACGCGCGGCTATGCTTCTTTTGATTATGAATTTCTCTGTTATCGCGAAGGAAATGTTGTCAGGCTGGATATTCTCCTCAACGGTGATCCCATAGATGCGCTTTCGGTGATCGTCCACAAGGACAAAGCCTACGAGTGGGGGCGAAAGGTATGCGATAAACTGCGCAATCTTATTCCGCGGCAAATGTTTCAGGTGGCGATCCAGGCGGCAATCGGCGGTAAGATCATTGCCCGTGAGACCATCAAACCCTTGCGTAAAAATGTAACTGCAAAATGTTACGGCGGCGACATTAGCCGCAAACGAAAGCTATTGGAAAAGCAGAAGGAAGGCAAAAAGCGCATGAAACAACTCGGCAAAGTCGAAGTGCCGCAGGAAGCATTTTTGGCAGTATTGAAAGTATAGAAGCCTCTTCAATTGGGTCACTATTGAGAATTGAATATCTTTATGATTTTCCTTAAAAATATTAGTAAAACTTTTGACTCTTTCCCTGCCGTTGATCATCTTACACTGGAAGTAAATAAGGAATTTTTTGTGTTTCTTGGTCCTAATGGCGCAGGCAAAACCTCGACCATCAAGATGATGACCGGATTAATCGCGCCAACAAGCGGGGAAATTTCCATCAACGGTATTAATTTGCTGAAAAACCCCATTGAAGCAAAAAAGCAATTCGGGCTGGTTCCGGATCAGCCGGCGCTATATGAAAAATTAACGGCGCGTGAATTTGTGCAATTTGTCGGCACTGTTTATAAAGTCCCGGATACAAAGGTCGAGGAACGAATGAACCGGCTTTTTGATATTTTCGAACTTGCAGACCGGTTAGACGATTTAATTGAAGATTTTTCTCATGGGATGAAACAAAAGGTCGCGCTTGTTGCTGCTTTAATCCACGAACCGGCAGTGCTTTTTTTGGACGAACCCACAATGGGTCTGGACCCGCACGCAGTACGCAACCTGAAAGATTTGCTTCGCGGACTTGTTGCAAAGGGAACAACTGTTTTCATGTCCACACATATCCTCGAAATCGCAGAACAGATGTGCGACCGTGTGGGAATTATCGATAAGGGGAAACTTTTGGCGGTCGGAACGCTGAACGAATTGCGAGCAAATTCTTCCTCGCCGGGCGGTTCTCTGGAAGACATCTTTCTCGAACTCACCGGAACACCATACCAATCCAAAGTAAAAGATTTTTTGGAAACATTTTAAACCATGCTTTTCAAATTATTCCAAAATCAGTGGTGCATTGCAAAAAACGGCTGGTCGAGAGGCATTGGAGGAAAATCAAAATGGCGGGTTTTGTTTCTGCTCACCATGCTGGCTCTGCCCATTTGGATTTTCCAGGCCGCAAAAGGTATGTTCCAGGCGTGGCTTTATCTCCCTGAATTTTCTCCAAACACGCTCTACAATTTTATGTCCGGCACATTCATGGGACTCTTGTTTCTCCTTGCAATCAGCGGCGTTCCCATCATTTTGCATTATGAATTCCTTGGCAAAGACTTGCCCCTGCTGCTTTCTTCTCCCATTGAGAGACGAACCGTTTTTCAATTCAAGTTTCTTCAGGCGGCCTTTTTCAATTCAACGCTGTTTTATTATCTTGGCTTTCCTCTTTTGGGCGCACTGGCGGCTGCGACCAAGGCGCCCGTTTATTTTTATATTATTGCGTTTATTGCTTCCCTGTTTTTTCTCATTATCCCAAATTTTTTATCCATTCTCGCCGCTGTCTCGCTCATCCGCATTATCACTGTCAAACGAGCTAAAAATCTGGCGACAGCTTTGGTTGGTATCGCCTTCCTTCTGGCCTGGACAGGATTTCAGTTTCTGCGTCTTTCGCGCCTCGATCCCCGTTCTTCCGACTTTGCTCCCGTGCTGAGCACTCATTTCGGACATCAGACCGTATTAAAAATATTTTCTGTGTTTCCTTCCGAATGGTTGATAAAAATGTTGTTTCGCTTAAAAGACGGATTTACCGGAACAGCAGCACTTTACTTTTTCATGCTTTTAGCATTGTCACTGCTTTGCTTTTACCTGAGCGCTGCTTTTATCGACTGGACCTATCGAAATGATCTGGTTAATATCAATCAGGGAACAAAAATTAAAAGACATAGATTTAATATTTTTCCTAAAAGCGCCGGGGCTGTTACAACGACAAAAACAATCCTTGCCATCATCAGTCGCGATATAAAGTTGATTTACCGCGACAGCCGTCATCTGACACAAATTTTCTTTTTTTTCACAATGATGATTGTCTTTCCGCTGATTATCAAAAACGATAGCGGTGATTTGGGACGAGTATGGAATAATTATTTTCCTTATATTTTTTTATTACTTTTCGCCTCGCTCATGTCGGCCAGTCTGTCTTCACGGCTCATTCCCATTGAAGGTATTTCTTATGGGTTGATGAAAAGTTATCCACTCAGTTCGGGAAAAATAATCCTGGCTAAAATTTCGTTTTCTTTTATATCCATATTGGCAATTGTGGTTTCCGCGACATGGTTTTTGGCATTCAAACTAAAAAGTCCTCACTATGTATTCCAGGTCGTCCTTTGGTTTTCGCCGTTCGTTATTCTGGCGTCCATCGGAATTGGCATTTTCCTGGGAGTAAAATATGCCAGATTCGACTGGGACAATCCAAAACGAATGCTGCATTTACACGGACTTTTGCAGCTTTCTTTTTTCACAAGTTTAATGTTTCTTTTCGGTGTTCTTATCGTCTCTTTTACAAGTCATTACACAAACCTTTATGCCGGGGTTGTTTTATCTTCGCTGTATTGCATTACAATAATTTGGGCGGGAACACGAAATGCCGTACGACGGTTAGAAAAACTTGAATGGTTTTTTTGAATTAAAACTTTTATATTAAGGCTGCTTTGTCGTGCGTTCCTCACTCTTCGCAATGACAAATATTTGTTACATTTTAACCCTTAACAAGTATACTACAATACCTTATTTTACAAGCCAATGATACGTTATACGTTTGAAAGGAATTTAAATGGACGGAAAAGGAAAAAATATCATTCGCGAATATGTCGAAGCGTTCGCATTCGCGATTATTGCAGCACTTATTCTTCGTGCATTCGTTATCCAGGCTTTTCGCATTCCAACAGGTTCGATGAAAGATACACTGCTTGTTGGCGACTTTTTACTCGTTAACAAATTTGTTTATGGTGCAAAAACACCGGACAGAATTCCAATAGTGAATATTCATCTGCCATCCTTTCGTTTTCCGGCTGTTAAAAAGCCAAAGCGGGGTGATATTATTGTCTTCAAGTATCCCAAAGATGAAACGCTCGATTATATTAAACGCTGCGTCGCTGTTGGCGGCGATACACTGGAAGTCAAAAACGGGGCGGTTTATATTAATGGCCATGTCCGGGAAAAATTGAAATTTCTTCGCAAAAAATGGGATATGGAAGCATCTCACTATATCGATTATTACGGTGTTACAACGCCTCAAGGTCAACACTATACCATTCGTTTCTTCGACGGAATTAATCCGCGTAACAGGAATTATGGCCCGATTGTCATACCCAAAGATTCATTTTTTATGATGGGGGACAACCGGGATAACAGCGCCGACAGCCGAAGCTGGGGTTTCATGCCCAAGAAAAATATCGTCGGCGAAGCGCTGATCATTTATCTTTCATGGGACAAATACGGGCCGATTTGGAATATTTTCCACAAAGTTCGCTGGAACAGAATTTTTAATATCATTCGTTAGCAAATGAATAGAGCGGCCTTATATATCCACTTTCCATTTTGCAAACACAAGTGCAATTATTGCGATTTTTATTCGATTACCAATCAGAGTCTGAAATTAAAATACATCAGTGCTTTACAAAAAGAGATTAAACTGTATGAAAAAAACCCTCCCTTTGGAGGGTTTTCTTTTTCCACACTTTATTTTGGCGGAGGAACGCCTTCCCTTCTCTCGCCCCAAGAAGTGGGAAAAATAATCTCCTCCATCCGGCAGGCATTCCACATTACAAAAGATATCGAAATTTCCATGGAAGCTAATCCCGGTACGCTGGAATCAGCCCCTTTTGAAAATTATCTCAAGGCCGGGGTTAATCGTCTGACCATCGGCACGCAATCTTTTAACGACCGTGATTTAAGATTCCTCACGCGTATTCACTCTGCTGCCCAGGCGGAAAACGCAATTCTCTCTGCGCAAAAAGCTGGATTTCAAAATATCGGTATTGATCTTATTTTTGCCGTTCCCGGCCAAACTCTTGACGGATGGGAACAGAATGTAAGAAAAGCCACCGAATTAAAACCGCAGCATATCTCCATGTATAGCCTGACGTTTGAAGAAGGAACACCGCTGACAAAAGCCCTTCGCCTGGGAAAAGTTGAAAAATGCAGTGAAGAGTTGGAACGACAAATGTATCTTTTGGGAAAACAACTTTTGCAGAATGCCGGATATGAACACTATGAAATATCAAATTTTGCGCTTCCCGGCTTTCGCTCCCACCATAATCAAAAGTACTGGGACGGCTCGCCCTATCTCGGGCTTGGCCCTTCTGCGCACTCTTACAACGGCCAAAGCCGGCAGTGGAATATCGCAGATGTCAGCAAGTATTTGCAGTATCTTGAGAAAGGAAATTTGCCGATCGAAAGCGAGGAAAAAATGTCACGGGAACAACAAAAGTTGGAACTCCTACTTTTGGGACTGCGCCGTGTGGAAGGAATCAACCCGGAACAATGGGAAAAACGAACCGGCAGTGACTTGGTAAATCAAACGCAAAAAGCAATAAAAAAAATGGGGGGCCTTGCCAAAACAGCTTCCTTTTCTCCATCGTTTGAAGATAAACTGCTGACAACTAAAAACGGCAATCTTTGTCTCACACAGGAAGGACTTTTGCTTTATGATACAATTTGTATGGACTTGGCTGAAACAATAGCTTAATTACTTGAATTGTTTGAACAATTAACTCAGTTGATAATTTTCCTCATTTCACAAAGAGTATTTTTCTGGTTTGTATAAATTTACCTGCTTTAATTTGAATAAAATAGACACCGGAAGTCACCTGAATCCCCTGGTTGTCCTGACCATTCCAGACGATCCGATGGGTACCGGCCTCTTGATAACTTTCAACTAACGTTCGAACTTCCCGCCCCAGAATATCGTATATCTTGAGTGAAACATGCGCATTCATCGGAATCTGAAATTTCAGAGTTGTGGAACTATTAAATGGATTCGGATAATTCTGAAACAGATGAAAAGAAAACGGCTCGCTCTTGGCCCGATCTTTTACCCCTGTTTCCGTAATAATAATTTTTCCGTTTTCTAATTTTGAAATAGAACGGTCAATAGAAACTTCATCCCTTAAGCTTGCATGATTAAATCTGATATACGAATTTGCGTCTGATGACGCCTTGACCGCAAACAGCAATTCAACAACATCTCCGGCATTTGCTTTAATACCTGTCGGACTGGACAATGATAACTTTTCCATGTTTTTCGTCATTTCAGTTTTTGTCAGGGAAAAGCCGTTTGTAATGTCAGTTGTATTTGCGCCCAGGAACGAAAGTGTTTTAACATCATAGGAAAGAACCAGATCAATATCGGCAACACCGGCGATGGTATTTCCGGTGATCGGCAAATAAACGGTATCCCGATACGCAGCATTTACGGATGGAACTTTGAGACTGGCTCCCGCAGATGTCATCCATTTCGAACCCCCATCAGGGCCGCCAAAGGCTCCCATATCATTTCGCGTTCCGTCGGGATCGTTGTACTGCGCCGCAGGATTGCCGGCATTAACGCAAGGCGAACCCGGCGCTAAATGAAAGTCATTCTCCGACTCATCGACAAAAAGGGGGTCATCGGAAATATCATTCTCACCCGGCAAACAATTGTCATAATTTGTTCCATTTCCCCAAACATCATTGAAAGACAGGGCCGATGTATTGGACACCTGGACACCGAAAACCTGACTTCCGCTAATAATATTATTTTCAATGATTGTCGAGGAACTTTTTTCAGCCAGTCCCTTTTTCTTAGCATGAATCGTATTGTTAATAATCTGAACATCAGAAGAATTTCGAATATCAACACCGATGCCATCATTCCCTTTATCGGCAATAACGCAATTTTTAATCTTTACATTCGAAGCATCGCTCAGCATAACGGCTCGTCCTTCGCCCTCGGTACAATATAAAAGATTGTTTATAAAAGTAGCGCCGGAGTTGATAACACTGACGGCCGGCAAGCCGGAGTAATTACCGCTTGATACTTTATTCCCAACGATAAAAGCAAACGAAGAATCGATACAACGAATACCCTCTGTTTCGTAGGCCTGAATAAAATTCTTTCTAATGACAGGTCGAGATGAAAATATTTCAATCCCGGCATTGATGACTGCATTTTCTTCAATCACCGGATTTGAATTGTCTCGACATATTACTCCCAAATCTCCCATATAATATTCAATACGATTTCGTGCAATGACAGGCGATGAAGACTCGCAGGAGATCGCAGTTCCCATCGAATAACTTTCTTCGGACACCTTGATCGTAAAGCCGCTTATCTCGCCCTTTTGCACACCGATAAATGAAACTGCATCATAGTCCGGTTTGACGACGATTGATGTTACAGATGCACCGGCGCCTCTCAGATAAATTTCTTTGCGGATAGTCGGCTGTTCCGCATAATCTCCCGAGGCAACAACGATCGTATCACCGACAGATGCATGATTAATCGCTTCCTGAATTTTTCTGAACGGATGCTCGCGTGAGCCATCCCCGTTATTTTCATTTTTGCCATCCACATAAACGTAGCGGCCAATTCCGCTGCCCAGGTTCACAACAAAGGCGCCATCCGAAATGCTTTTAATTTTAATGGCTTTCTGATCCCCATCAAAAAGAGCTGCGTTCTTAAATTCCAATGGGCAGGCTTGTCCCGATATTGTATTCTTATTAACGATAAAACTCAATTTTAATATTTTGCTATCGCCGCTGTCAATTTCAGTTGATTTTTGCAGGGAAATATCTATTATGCCGGCATTGGAAACATTTTGGGAAAGAATAAAATCTTTTGTGGTCGGCATTAAGCGAACGGGCTCCGCCGTCAGTAGCGATTTGTCATAAAAAACGATAAAATGAGCTTTTGCTAATCCGGCTGGGTTATCTACTGTTATAAAAGTATAAACTGTATCTCCGGGAAATCCGGAAACGGAACTGATACCCACAGACTTGGCCAATCTCATCGTTAAGCTCGGATCCATGGGTGTTGAGCCGCCAAAAGCGCCCATATCATTCCGAGTGCCGTCAATATCCTCGTATATTAGCTCCGGATCACCGGCATCGATACAGGGGGAACTTTCCTGCAGGCGGTAATCGCCTTTGGCAATGTTGACGAAACCCGGATTTTGCGATATGACACCGCTTTCCTCTGTAATTGTACCATTTCCATGACTAATTTGATATTTCTCCAAAATATTTACAAAATCCGTATAGGATACGGTTACGACAGACTCATTGCATCGGATTCCCAGGGAACCTCCATTTCCCGAGCCGTAAATAATATTATTCTTAATATCAATGTGAGACTCATGAAGAATAGAAAAAGCAATGTTTTGAAATAATATGGTATTATTTACAATGGATGATTGCGTGTTCATATTTGCGACCACAGCCGAAGCGGTTTTCATCACATTATTTTTAATGACAGGCCTGGAGCGCAAGTAGACTGAAATTCCCAGATCGTTGCTTGCGATATAGTTTCCTACAATA
>JAACEJ010000260.1 GCA_011682565.1 Actinomycetota bacterium
TATTTAGCTTTGGCAATCTCTCCTAATTAACATATTTTCAAGCACATATTAATTAACGCTGCTGCCATCCCGCCGTCATTTCAGGTCGAATCCTGTTTTCAGCAAATTAAAATCATATTATTGCCTGGAAGAGCAGGGGCTTTTTTCGATGAAACTAAGTTTTTTCGTGTTGATTGGTTATTTTCATTTTCAGCAATTTCCGTTTTAGGGGGCAGGAATTAATTATTGCAATAATTTTACAACAATTTATGCGAAAAATGCAACTAGTGCTTGTAAGAAATTCCGGTAATATCCGAAATGTAGCTTGAGATGTGACGATTAAAGTAGTGCCGAGGGCGGGAATCGAACCCGCATGGAGCAAGCTCCGCTGGATTTTGAGTCCAGTGCGTCTACCTATTTCACCACCTCGGCAATATTTTTAAAACGCCGAAAAATATAATTAAATGGCAATTCAAAGTCAAGCAAAAGTTATGTGATGCAACATAGAAATACCTTGCTTTTATACCCGAAAATCAGTAAAATTTCGTTCATTTTTTTCAGGTAGCTTTTCATGCGCGTTAAAACAAAAAGAGTAAATGTCGGAGGTGTCCCTGTAGGCGGTGGTGCGCCTGTTTCCGTCCAGTCGATGACCAACACAAAAACATCGGATGTGGCGTCGACAATAGCGCAGATCAGGCAGCTCGAGGAGGCCGGGTGCGATATTGTCCGCCTTGCAGTGCCGGATTTTGCTTCCGTCAAGGCTTTTGAAAAAATAAAGATCAAAGTGAACGCTCCGCTCGTTGCCGATATTCATTTCAATTATAAACTTGCGCTGGCATCGGTCGATTCGGGCGCCGATAAAATCAGGATAAATCCCGGAAATATCGGCAGCATTGAAAAAATCGAAAAAGTTGTTGCAAAGACGGTTGCGCATCATATCCCCATACGGGTGGGCGTTAATTCCGGTTCTATTGAAAAGGATATTCTGAAAGAAGAGGGAGGCGCTACTGTTTCCGCGCTGGTAAAAAGTGCGCTTAAAAATATAAAAATTTGTGAGGATTTGGGCGCCAAAGACCTTGTGCTTTCGCTAAAATCTTCCGATGTATTAAAGACCATTGCCGCCTATGAAAAAGTTGCAACAATGACCGATTATCCGCTGCATATCGGCGTTACCGAGGCCGGTACTGCCCGCGCGGGTACAATAAAATCATCTGTTGCGCTGGGAATATTATTGAACAAGGGAATCGGCGATACGCTGCGGGTTTCATTAACCGGCGATCCTGTTCAGGAAATTTATGTCGGCAAGCAAATATTAAAGAGCTTGAATTTAACGGCACAGGGACTTGAGATTATTTCCTGTCCAACGTGCGGACGAACAAAGGTTGATCTTGAAGCCATTGTCAATAAAGTGGAACATCGTTTAAGCCATTTGCAAAAACCTCTCACCGTTGCCATTATGGGATGCGAGGTGAATGGGCCCGGCGAAGCGAGAGAAGCGGATATCGGCATTGCCTGCGGCCGCAAAAGCGCTGTTTTATTCAGAAAAGGAAAAATAGTCAAAAGAATTTCTGAAGAAAATATTGTCGGGGAACTGGTTGACGAAATATTGAGTTGGAAAGATGTTGTCTGATATGACAAGACCAAGAGTAATGTATCTATGAAATATGATTGCGTGGGTGTGGGCATGATTGCTCTGGATCACCTGGTTTCGGTTGATCGTTACCCGGAGACCAACTCGAAAAATATAGCGCGCCGGGTCGTGAACCAGGGCGGCGGGCCGGTGCCAACGGCCCTGGCTGTGCTGGGAAAGTTCGGAAAGAAATGTGCTGTTGTAACAAAAATCGGCGTCGATGCTGCGGGGACATTTTTAAAAGCAGAATTGACGGAATTTCATATTGATACGAAATACATTGTTTCCGATGCAGAAATTACAACCCCCGAAGCATTTATCATCGTCGATGAAAAAAGCGGTGACAGGACGGTTATTTTGCATCGGGCGGAGCGAACGTCACTTATTCCCGGTGATTTGCCGGAAGAGCTTTTGCGAAACTGTCGTCTCCTTCACCTGGACGGACACGATGGAGAAGCGAATCTTTATGCTGCGAAAAAAGCTAAAGAAAATGGCGCGGCAATATCTATCGACATCGGCAGCGCCAGGGAGATCGATGCAAGGCTGATCGATGTGCTCGATTATGCAATTGTAAGTGAAAATTATGCCGATGAGTATTTGCAAAAGAACGATCCCGCCAAAAGCGCCGAAATGCTCCTGCAACGCGGAACGACGCTGTGCGCTGTAACCTGCGGTGAACGGGGAAGTTATTTTGCATCATCGGACGGCATATATCATCAACCGGCATTTCCGGTAAACGCGGTTGATACAACAGGCGCCGGTGATGTTTTTCATGGCGCCGCTTTGTATGGTATTCTTGAGGGCTGGACGGTGCAGCAGACAGCATCCTTTGCATCGGCAGCCGCTGCTTTGGCGTGCACAAAAATGGGCGGAAAAACGGGAATTTCCGATTTTTCCGAAATAAAAGGATTTTTAAAAAAGCGTGAAATCGATACTCATTTTATTAAAAGCGGAGGAGTTGAGACTGATGTATAAGATAAAGATGAAATCATCTATAATTGGTATTTTTGCCCTGTTTGTTTTTGCCCTTTTTGCCCAAAGCTTTGCGGCAGATTTATATGTAAAAGTGCCGGAAGAAAATCTCAGAATGGCGCCGAATGGAAAGAAAATAGGCACCGTGTTGGAAGGAACCAAAGCAACTGTGCTCGTGGCAAAGGACAATTGGGTCAAGGTTCAGGTGACCGGGTGGATTTGGAAACCCTCTCTTACGTCGAGCAAGCCTGCTACTGCGACCGGAGAATTTCGGGCACTGCACATTCTGGTGAAGACAAAAGCCGAGGCTGAGGAAGTTTTGAAATTGTTGAAAAGCGGTAAAGACTTTAAAGAGGTTGCCAAGAACAAATCTATCTCTCCCAGCGCAGCACAGGGAGGCGATTTGGGCTACTTTAACAAAGGTGATTTTGATCCGAAAATCGAAGCAGCCATTGCCGCTTTAAAAGTCGGCGAAATAAGCGGCATTGTTGAAACGAGCTATGGCTTTAATATATTTAAGCGAATTAAATAATATCGCTTGCAACTTTAAATATTTTTTCATAAAATAGAATCTTTAAAATCTGATTATGGCGGGCTTTATGGAAAATGTGTTGCTTGCAATACCCGCATATAATGAAGAACTTTTGCTCGAATCCCTGCTCTTTGATATTGAACGGCAGTTTCCCGATTTAAAGATTCTCGTTGTTAATGACGGTTCGACTGATGATACTGCAAAAATCATTGCCGCGCATAAAACAATGAGTATCAGCCATTCTGTAAATCGGGGAAAAGGCGCAAGTTTGAAATCTGCCTTTCGCTTTGGCAAAAAGAACGGCTTTGATTGGGTTATCACAATGGACGGCGACGGACAGCACCCGGTTGAAAGCATTCATGATTTTTTGACTGCAATAAGGGCGGATAAAGCGGATCTGATTCTGGGACATCGCGTTGCCCGAAAAGGAACGATGCCGATTCATCGGCAGATCAGTAACGGAATCACCTCGGTTGTACTTTCCATTTGCGCCGGAAATGACCGGCTGCATGATTCACAATGCGGATTTCGGGCAGTACGTATAAACAGCTTTGATTTTTCATCCTGCTCTGAAAATGGATTCCAGTTTGAATCCGAAATGATTTTGCGAATGGGAAAAATCGGGCGCCGATTTTATGAAATTCCCATCGATACCGTTTACGGGCAGGAAAAAAGTTCCATCAATCTTTTTAGTGATACAATCAAATTTATAAAGCTCATTTTCAAAAGCTTTTTTTATTGATAATTTTTAAATACCAGGTGTGGTTTTAACGGGTGATGACAGATCAGATTGCTTCGTTCTTTGGCTCTTTGCCAAAAGAATGGGTTACCGCTATTATAGCCATGATTCCCATTGCAGAGCTTCGTGGCGCAATTCCCTGGGCTCTTGCCAGCCCCCCCATCGGTGGCGGATTAAGTTGGCCGGTTGCCTTTTTTTACGCAGCAATCGGAAATATAATCCCTGTCATTCCGTTACTTTTGTTTTTTGATAAAGCGTACCGGTTCCTGTCCAGGTACAGCATTTTCAATCGATTTTTTGAATGGCTGTTTGCCAGGACAAGGAAAAAAGGCAAGCTGATTGAAAAATACGAAACCATCGGATTAATACTTTTTGTCGGTATCCCGTTACCGGTGACCGGTGCCTGGACAGGAGCTTTGGCCGCATTTCTTTTCGGCATTCGCTTAAAAACTGCCTTTCCTGCAATTATTCTTGGAATATTGATGGCAGGAACCATCGTTACTTTGGCATCATTTGGTGTGATTAATTTTCTGAATTTTATTTTGCATTAATTCGGGGCGTAGCGCAGTCCGGTTAGCGCGCCTGCTTCGGGAGCAGGAAGTCGGAGGTTCAAATCCTCTCGCCCCGACCATTATTTATTAAGTATTAAGATAGTTATTGGCTTCTCTTAGGTACTTGGTGCTCAATTAGATTATTAAAAATGTGTCATTTTATAAAATCTGGTGGAGAGAAAAATGCCAAAATATAATATTAAGGTAAATAAAGACAGTGCCTATAAAGTTCATCCCATCTCTGGAATATGGGGTGGCTTAAGTCCCATAGGATTAATCGTAGCCGATTTTTTTCATGAAAAAATGGAAATTCCAAATGAGATGATAGTTAACGTGGATGAAGATTCGGGAATAGCCAGCGAAGAGAAAGTTGAAAGTCTAACTCTTCAGCGTAATGTATTATTTTGTGCAAGTATGACACCTGGTGTTGCCAAGTCAATAGGTACCTGGTTACTCAAAAAAGTCGAAGAATTTGAAAAGTTAAATCAAGGTAATAAATAATGGCACATGGTAAATATTATTCCGTTTCTTCAGGGAACGCGGCTATATATTGGCCTCATTTCCAAAATTATACTTCTATACTCGAAGAATTAGCGTATGACTTGAAACACAATTATTCAAAATGGTTGCAAGAAATTTCATCGAGTGATATGGGTAGTAAATTCATTTTTGATGTCGCTAACTCTAATACTAGCGCTGGTCAGACTGTAAAGATCAATAGATTAGTCACAAAAGGTTTAAACATTCCATTCGACGTATATGTTCAACCGGACGATTCAGGCTTTATTGCCGAAATACCTAGATTTACGCTATTCGGATTTGGGGATACAATGGAAGAAGCAATTGAAAATATAAAATATGAATTAGAAGCACTTTATGAAGAATTAAACCAAGATGATGATTTTACAGAGGAATGGCTGGAAATTAGAGAGTTTTTAAAAAGCAGAGTGCTTGATTAACTATGATGAATTCTAGATTCCATACTCTGGACGTGAAAAGAGTATGCGAGAATAAATTAGGAATAAGTTTCAGATCCGGTAAGGAATATAACGGTTGGTTTGTACTTGGTTCCAAGAAAGCTGCTAGAGTGACAATTCCGAAAGGAAGAAAACCAATTCCCCGAAAAACATACAAATCGATGGCAAAACAATTGAAATTAAACATCAGGCAATTTGATGATCTGTTGAGTTGTCCACTTGATAAACAGGAATACGAAATGATTATAGTATCTCATATTGGATAAAATGGGATCAATTTAATTGCAAAGTGCGCAGCAAAAGTGTGGCGCGTCATACCCACTGTGGCGCAAAGACCACACTTTTTTGCTTTTTTAAGCCGTCCTTTTTTAAAAGGTGATTTTTTCCATCAGGTTATCCCCAGATTAATAGCAATCAATTCCCAAATTAACAATAGATTATCTATCTGTCCATTGTCATAAAATTAACAGAGCAATTTTCAGAATGTGGTATGACACTTGCACAATAGAA
>JAACEJ010000261.1 GCA_011682565.1 Actinomycetota bacterium
GAAAAACTCGCCATTTGCAGGTGGCTGTTCACATCACTGCGCAGGTGGTAATCTTTTTCCCATGCGAGATAGGCGTTGACAATACTTTTGTGGGAAACCATGGTTCCCTTGGACTTGCCGGTGGAGCCGGAAGTATAAATCATATACGCCAGATTATCGGAATCCGGATATGCAGCAAGATTCTCATCATCCAGTTTTTCAATGGTCGGCCAGTGCTCATCAAGAAGAACGACCGGGACGTTGCCGAAAGGCAGCGTAGAATGAAGCTCTTTGTTCGTCAGCACAACCAGAGCATTCGAATCCCCGATCATATAAGCGATTCTGTCCTTCGGATACGTGGGATCGACCGGCACATAGGCCCCGCCCGCTTTTAGTGTTCCGAGAACAGCAACCGGAAGATCAAGTCCTTTATCAATGCAAATGCTCACCTTAACATCGGGGCCGACACCCAGACCAACAAGATGGCGTGCAAGCTTGTTGGCCCGGCGATTCAGTTCACCAAAAGTCAGGTATTCGTCATCGAAAACAACAGCCACAGCGTCCGGCGTGCGCGCAACCTGTTCCTCAAACAATTGATGAATAACAACAGATTCAGGGAAATCCCTGCTGTAATCATTCCATTCAACCAACAGCTTGTTTTTTTCTTCCTCGGTTAAAATTGGAAAAGAAGAAAGCCGGTGATCAGGGTTCCCGGCCACGGCTGCCAGCAGGTTTTGAAAATGAAGTAAAAGACGTCGTATTGTGGAGGCGTCGTACAAATCCGTATTATATTCTGCGGAAACGCTAAAGCCGTCCGCCTGCTCCGTAACCATCAGCGTCAAATCATAAGTAGAAGTTCCCGCATTGACATTCAAACTGCTCAATGCAACATCGGAAATTTCGACATCCACTTTCATCGGCGCATTTTGCAAAATGAACATAACCTGGAACAGCGGCGAATGGCTCATATCACGATTCGGTTGCAGCACCTCCACCAGTCTCTCAAAAGGAACGTCCTGGTTGTCATAAGCTTCAAGCGTCACCTTTTTCACACGCTGCAACAATTTACGAAAAGTGGGGTTACCGGAAAGATCGGTGCGTAAAACAAGCGTGTTGACAAAAAAACCGATCAGGCTCTCAATTTCAGCCCGGTTTCGATTGGCAATGGGAGAACCGATAAGAACGTCCTCCAAACCCGTGTAGCGATACAAGAGCGTCTGAAAGGCGGCCGTCAGCGCCATGAAAAGCGTTGCGCCTTCCCTTCGCGCCAGATTTCTAATCGCATTCGCTATTTTTCCGGGAACGACGATATCTTCATTGTCGCCGCGCGCCGTCTGCACGGCTGGTCGGGGTCTGTCCGCCGGAATTTCCAATACCGGCAAATCTCCACCCAACTGTTTTTTCCAATAGCCCAGTTGATTTTCAAGGACCTCCCCGGCAATATACTCCTCCTGCCAGGCCGCAAAATCGCCGTACTGGATTTCCAGCTCCGGCAACGGCGAAGGCCGCCCATGACTAAAAGCATCATACAAAGCCGCAATCTCGCGCACAAAGACACCCATCGACCAGCCGTCGGAAATGATGTGGTGCATAGTAATGAGAACGACGTGTTCCCGTGTACCCACCTTGATTAGCGTGGCGCGAAGAAGCGGACCGCGGCGCAAATCAAAAGGTGTGCGTGCTTCTTCACCGGCCAAGCGAAATGTTTCCTGCTCGCGGTCTTTTTCTGCAAGCCCGGAAATATCGATCGTTAAAATTTTTCGCGGTTTGTATGGATGGACAATCTGAGAAGGCTTGCCGTCAACTGTATCAAACGTGGTTCGCAGCGTCTCATGTCGGCGAATAATTTCATTGATACATTTTTCCAGAATCGGGACGTTTAAATTCCCTTTAAAACGCACCGCCGTGGGGATGTTGTAAAACGGGCTGTTCGGTTCAAACTGATCAAGGAACCACAAACGCTGCTGCGCAAACGAAGTCGGCAGGACGTAAACTTCTTCATCAATGGATTTCAGGTTTTGTTCTGTCATATTTTTTCACTTTATGCACGGGATCAAGGAGGATAATTCCCTGTCTGCAAAACCGTAGTCAGGGGTGATAAATTTCCATTTTTGCATCTCATATTTCATAACCGCTCATGCGGTGTGCCATAGATTATTCATTCGTTTTTACGCCATCATAAATTGTGGCGTCGGTTCAACTTGCCACGACACCATAATTTACAATGGTGCTTGCACCGGAACAACGGGCTGCAAGCCCCTTGTTCAAAAACGACACTTGTGAAGGTTGTGCGGCGAAAAACTGCAAGCCCGGCGTGTCATTCAGCAGGAATCTTGTTGGGGTACCGCACGAGACCGCAATGGCCTGTTTCAGTCGCAAGGCCAACAAGACTCTTACAGAAGGACCCGAGGCTTAAGAAAATTCCCGGAATTAACCTTTGCAGTAGAACCGGCAAATTTTCAGGTTGCAAGAAACAAATTTCAAATAAATCGCAAACATAAAATATACAAAAAATACAACGTGACAAGTTGTTCGATTTCACAATAATCGATGAAAATGTTTTTTACCTTATCGACTTTTGCTTTGTCTATTGGGAAATCGGCGATCATATCACCACCATAGCAAAACGTTAAATGTGAGAATATTTTCGTTGATCATCTCTCAGTTCCTATAACTTCCCAATGTCCGCCCTTTGCCGGACCTATGCGCTTTATTTTACCTTCTTTTTGCAGTTTTTGCAAATTCCTTTCAACAGATCGTTCGGTAATTCCAATCATTTCAGATAATTCGGGAATGGTAATATTCGGATTAGATGAGATAATTTCTACAGTTTTCCCCGACGTTTTCCCCGACGTTTTCTCTGTCTCCAGAGGAAAAACCGCTTTTACAAAATTGTCCCATTTGTACTGAACAGATGGCAGCCCGGCACTATTCATCATTTTTTGAATGCGACGAACCCCTGTGCCCATTTTCTCAATATATTCGATGCGCTGAAAAATATTGGCAATATTGGGATTGCGCAATACACTGCGTGTGCCGAATTCTTCCGGCTTTAATCCTTTGGGCAGCCCGCCGGGGCTGGTAATTTCCACACGATCCGAAAATATTTCCACCATAACATTAGCGCCCTTTTCAAAGTAATCACGGTGAATGACGGCGTTGAGTACAGCTTCACGCAAAGCTTCCGGAGGAATTTTCGGAATTTCCCTGCGGCGTGGTGAACCGTCAAATTCATAACGAACCGAAAGATGACGTTCCAAGAAGAGCATCGTCTCATCCACATTGAATTTTAAATCCCTGTTGAAATCCTTTCTATCAAGGATGTCCACTTTTTCAATACCCTTATACAACGCGCATGTCACAGTGGTATGATAAAAATGGTGATCCAAATTTTTAGCAAAAAACATCACAGCGCTGTTATAATAAATGGTTTTGCCCTGCTGAATTTCAGCGACATGCAGACTGCGCAAAATATGAGGCGTATCAAGCAAAGGCGAAATCTGCGCCAAACGCAGGAATTGTAATAATTTTTCTTCGTCAAAATCTTTCTCACTAAAAGATTTCTGCAGCATCTCCAAATAAAACATTTAACGAATTACCCTTTGATATTATCATAACAATTTCCAGATCAAGATCAATCATCTCTCTGAATCGAAGAAAGCTTTACTTTCCGCCCTTCCCGCGATACTGCCTTTATCGCCGGGATCGATGCCCGGGTTGATTGAGCGGCTGCTTCAACAACCTGCGCCAGTTCATCGACTGTAGGTTTTTCGAAAAGTGTTCGCAACGGTATCTCGACGTTGAACTGATCGCGGAGACGAGATATAAATTGTGTTGCCAATAAGGAATGACCACCGAGGTCGAAAAAGTTATCGTATACGCCAACTTTATCGACGTTGAGTAAATCCCGGCAAATCTTAACAAGTTTCTCCTCGGTTTCATTCCGTGCTTCTACATATTCCACCTGCAATTCCGGACGCGACAAGTCGGGCATGGGCAGAATTTTGCGGTCGATCTTTCCGCTCGGCGTCAACGGCATTTCGTCAAGGAAAACGAATGTTGCCGGAAGCATATAATCCGGCAGACGAGTGCGCACAAATTCCCGCAAATTTTCGATTGTCGGGCGATCCTCATTGTCGTTGGCGATATACGCCACCAAACGCGTATCGCCGGGACGAACCTCTTTTGCCAGGACGATGACATTTTGCACTGCCGGATGTTCATCGAGCACCGCCTCGATTTCTCCCAACTCGATGCGAAAACCGCGAACCTTGACCTGGTGATCGATGCGGCCGAGGAACTCGATGTTTCCGTCCGGCAGGTAGCGCACCAGATCGCCGGTACGATAGAGACGCGAACCGTCCGCGGCAAAAGGATTGGGGATAAACTTTTCCGCCGTCAAATCCGGGCGATGGAGATAGCCGCGCGCCAGACTCGGCCCGCCGACGCACAATTCACCGGCAACGCCGATCGGCGTTAGATTGAGATGCGAATCAAGAATGTACAATTTGGCATTATCAATAGGACGACCAATGGGCGGGCCCTGTGGATAGCTGCCGTCGCACCGGTGCATAGAAGCACAAACCGTCGTCTCCGTCGGGCCATAAGCATTAAAATAGCGGCGGCCATCCAGCCAGCGGTCGACGAGATCGGCGGTACATTTTTCACCGGCAGTAACGATCGCCTCAAGATCGGGCATCGGCGCTTCCGGTACAACCGCCAGAACCGAAGGCGGCAGTGTGACCGTAGTTATTTTCTGCTTCTGCAACACGTGCAACAAACCGTCGCCGGTTGCCAGATCATCCTGATCGGCCAACACCAGCGTGGCGCCGTTCAGCAGCGCCATAATCGTCTCCCACACCGAAGCGTCGAAACTCATGGGCGCAAACTGGAGAATGCGTTTTCCCGGCACAATGTCAAACGCCTTTCTCTGTGCGTTCGCCAGGTTGATCATGCCCCGGTGTTGCAAAACGGTTCCTTTCGGCTTACCGGTCGAACCGGACGTATAAATCACATAAGCCATGTTTTCAGGAATAGTGTTCGCCTCGGGATTCTCTGAATCGAGTTCTGCAACCAAGGGCCAATCCGAATCCAGGCAGAACAGTTTTGCGGTGTGTTCCGGCAGGTCGACAGCAACATTTTTTTGCGACAACAGCACGGAGATACCGGAATCTCGCAGCATATACTCGATGCGATCGGGCGGATAGGTCGGATCGATAGGCACGAACGCGCCGCCGGCCTTGAGCACTGCCAGCATGGCGACCACCTGGTCGAGAGAACGCTTTACCGAAATGCCGACAAGTTTTTCCGGCCCCACGCCCTGATCACGGAGATAGCGCGCCAGTTGGTTGGCGCGGCCGTTCAAATCGGCATAAGAAAGATCGGCGTTTCCAAAGCTGACGGCAACGGCATCCGGCTGTTCACCGGCAAAGCGCTCGAAAACCTGGTGGGCGCATCGATCTTGCGCAAACGGCGCTTCGGATGCGTTCCATTCCACCAGCAGCCGCTGTTCCTCGCCTTCGGGAATGAACGCGATATCTGTTATTCGCTGCTCCGGTTCGATCAAGGCATTTCGCAAAAAAAGTTCAAGATGAAGCAACATGCGCTCGATCGTCGCCGGTGAGAATAAATCTTTATTATATTCAAATTCAAACATAATGCTTTCGGGCGTCTCGGCAGCCTGCAAGGAAAGATCAAATTTTGCCGTCTGGTTCTCCGTTTCGACCGGTTTAAGTTCAAGGCCCGGCAATTCCAGGTCGCCCATCGGTGTATTTTGCATAACAAAAACCACCTGAAAAAGCGGACTGTGACTCATATCGCGTTGCGGATTGAGTTCTTCAACCAGCATCTCGAACGGAATATCCTGATGCGCAAAAGCCGTCAGGGCATCACGACGCACGTGCGCAAGAAA
>JAACEJ010000262.1 GCA_011682565.1 Actinomycetota bacterium
TGGTTTCAGTATTCTTATTATCATTACTATTATTTTCAAGTTTTTGCAATAATTTTAACCTTTTTCTACCTGGCCGCCACGAGATGGTTTTTACCCCAAAGAAATCCTTGCTTTGTAAAAATTAAAATATTACATTTCGCGCGTGTTTTTTGCAGGAATTGACATTCAAACGCCAACGGCTTTGGCGCCACTTGCAGGCTGGACAGATCAGGTTTTCAGATTGATTTGTAAAGACTTTGATGCGGGACTGATTTTTACGGAAATGACCAGCGCTGACGGGCTTGTTCGCGAACAAGTAAAAACATTAGAGTATGTTCGGTTTTCAGATAAAGAACGCCCCATAGGAGTACAGTTGTTCGGGGCAGAGCCGGATATTCTTGCACAAGCGGCAATGCGTGTTGCGCGTTATGAGCCTGATTTGATTGATTTGAATTTCGGTTGTCCTGCAAAAAAAGTAGTAAAGCGTGGTGCCGGTTCGGCTCTTTTAAAAAATCTGCGATTGACGGGACAAATTGCTAAAGCGGTTGTTGCTGCGACGGAAATTCCGGTTACTGCGAAAATAAGAAGCGGCTGGGATAAAAATGTTGCCGTTGATGTGAGCAGGATTCTTGAAGATGCCGGAATTGCCGGATTAATCGTCCATCCGCGAACACAAAAGATGTTATTTAATGGGCAGGCTGATTGGGAAATCATTGCCGACGTAAAAAACGCCGTATCGATTCCCGTAATTGGCAATGGAGATATTAAAACGGCTTTTGATGCAAAACAGATGATGGAACAGACAGGCTGCGATATGGTGATGGTTGGCCGCGCTGTGTGCGGGAATCCATGGATATTAAGTCAAATCAACGACTATGTGCAGTTCGGCGTTAAACCGCAAGAACCTTCTTCTGTTGAGCGCTTGCAGGTATGTACAAGACATTTTCAGGCCGCTATAGAAAAATACGGTGCACAGCGCGCCACACATTTAATGCGAAAGCAAATTGCGGCATATATTAAAGGCATGCCAAAAGCAACGGAACTTCGCAGGAACATCTTTAGTTTGGATGATGCCGGTCAAGTTTTGGATACGTTGCAAAACTACATGCTGCAACCGGAAATAATGTTCCCAAGTTAAAAGGTTATTAGCAGGCAGAAAAATTTCTGCCTTTTTTTATCTGTAAAAAAAAGGATGAACAATGGAAAAGAAAAAAGTGCTCATCATGGGCGCAGCCGGTAGAGATTTTCATAATTTTAATACTTTTTTTAGAGATAATGATCAGTGCAATGTCATTGCTTTTACAGCCACACAAATTCCGAATATTGAAGGAAGAAAATATCCTGCCGAACTGGCCGGTTCTTTATATCCGAACGGCATTCCGATCGAGTCGGAAAGTGAATTGGATCGATTGATCCGCAAAAATAATATTGACGAGGTAGTTTTTTCCTATAGTGATGTTTCGTATGAATATATCATGCACAAATCTGCACTGGTCAATGCTGCCGGTGCCTCTTTTATGCTTCTTGGGCCAAAGAAAACGATGCTCAAGTCGAAAGTACCGGTTGTTGCCATTTGTGCGGTCAGAACCGGATGTGGAAAAAGCCAAACAACCAGGCGTGTTGCTGAAATCCTGAAAAGCAAAGGCAAGAAAATTGTCGCTATTCGCCACCCCATGCCTTATGGAGATTTGGTTGCACAAAAGGTGCAGCGATTTGAAACCTTGCAGGACCTTGAAAAACAGAATTGCACTATCGAAGAAATGGAAGAATACGAGCCGCATATTGCACGAGGCTCCATTGTTTATGCCGGAGTAGATTATCAGGCTATCCTCGAGCAGGCTGAACAGGAAGCTGATGTTATTTTATGGGATGGCGGAAACAATGACCTGCCATTTTACAAACCGGATATGCACATCACGATCGTCGATCCGCTTCGTCCTGGACATGAAATAAGCTATTACCCTGGCGAAACGAATCTGCGAATGGCTGATTATGTTATTATAAATAAAGAAGTTGAGGCGGAATTAGAGGATTTGATGGATGTGCGTGAAAATATTCGCACCGTCAATCCCGAAGCCAAAATTATCGATGCCGCCTCGACAATTTCCATTGAAGACACTTCTGTGATAGTGGGCAAACGCGTGCTTGTCGTTGAAGACGGCCCGACACTGACCCATGGCGAAATGACCTACGGTGCCGGCATTGTTGCTGCCGATAAATTCGGTGCATCGGAAATCGTCGATCCGCGACCATTTTTAAAAGGTTCAATTGTAGGAACATTTGAGAAATACCCGGAAATCGGCCAATTGTTACCGGCCATGGGCTACGGCAAAGAGCAAATGAAAGACCTGGAGGCGACAATAAATGCAACGGATTGCGATGCCGTAATTATCGGCACGCCAATTGACTTGCGGCGCATTATTAATATCAATAAACCTGCTGTACGCGTTTTTTATGATTTGCAGGAAATTGGTTCTCCAAACCTTAATGATGCACTGGCGGATTTATGAGTAATTCGTAACATGCTTTTCAACTTTTTGAATCGTTTTTCACCTAATGAAGTGATTTTCTTTGCATGAACATTGCGGAAGAACAAAATAAAATTGCCGTCGTCGCTTTGGGCGGCAATGCCATTACGCGTGAATTTGAAGAAGGAGATATTTATCAGCAGTTTGCCAATACACGTCGGGCACTTGCAGGCGTGGCTGATCTTATTGAAAAAGGATATCACCTGGCCATAACGCACGGCAATGGCCCGCAAATAGGAAACGCCCTTATCCGTGTGGAGGAAACGCGGCATCTGGTTCCCCCGATTCCGCTTGGCGTTCTTGTTGCCGATCTTGAAGGGGGCATGGGATACATGATCGAGCAGACGTTGCAAAATAAATTGCTGCTACGAAATGTAAAAAGAGAAATTGTTACGATCCTTGCCCAAGTCGTTGTCGATAAAAATGATCCCTCAATTTTGGAACCCACCAAATTTGTGGGGCCGTTTTATAAAAAAGAAGAAATGGAAAACCTGCAAAAAACACGTGGCTATGTCATCAAAGAAGATATCGGGCGTGGGTATCGCAGGGTTGTTCCTTCTCCTTTGCCGAAAAGAATTGTCGAAGCAAAAATAATTCGCAATCTTGTACATAATGGCGTCATTGTTATTACGGCAGGAGGGGGCGGCATACCTGTTTATGTTGAAAAGGATGGCCGCTATGAAGGTGTCGATGCGGTCATCGACAAGGATCGCGCTTCTGCGATTTTGGGAAAAGAAATAAAAGCTGATGAACTCTACATTCTCACGTCGGTGGATAAGGTGGCGTTGAATTTTGGGAAACCGGAGCAGCAGTTTCTGGACGTTATTACAGTGAAGGATGCTGGCAATTTTCTGAATGCCGGACATTTTCCCAAAGGAAATATGGGGCCGAAAATTGAAGCTGCGATAGAGTTTCTTGAAAGCGGCGGGAAAAAAGTTGTCATTAGCTCTGTTGATAAAATGCCCGAAGCGATTGCAGGGCAGACAGGCACGGAAATAATTCATTAATATATATTTAATTTCCAGGCAGGAGAAATCCAATGACTTTAAAAGTCAAAGAGAAAAAAGATGTGGAGATTGAAATTAGTGAGGCGTGGTGCAAAGGATGTGTTATTTGCGTCGATTATTGTCCTCACGATGTCCTCATTATGGAAAGAGGTAAGGCCAAAGTTGCAAATCTTGCAGCCTGCACAGCATGTATGTTGTGCGAATTGCACTGTCCGGATTTTGCCATAGTGGTTCGTGATAAAAGTAAAGAGTAAACTAACCAAACACTAATTCAGGATAACGTCATGTCTGAAAAATCAAATGGAAAAGCACGAGTGATTACCGGCAACGAAGCATGTGCCGAGGGAGCACTTGCTGCCGGAATGAGATTCTTTGCCGGCTATCCCATCACACCATCGTCCGAAATTGCCGAGGTGCTCTCTGCAAAACTGCCGAAGTATGGAGGCGTTTTTTTGCAGATGGAAGATGAACTGGGATCAATAGGAGCTATTATCGGCGCGTCTCTAACCGGAGCCAAAACAATGACTGCAACCAGTGGTCCCGGTTTTTCTTTAATGCAGGAAAACCTTGGCTATGCAGTGATGACCGAAGTACCATGTGTTATCGTTAATGTTATGCGCGGAGGCCCGAGTACGGGACTGCCGACCTTGCCATCCCAGGGAGATGTGATGCAAGCCAGATGGGGTACTCACGGAGATCATCAAATCATCGCGTTGGCTCCATTCAGCGTTCGTGAAACTTTTGATTTAACCGTTCGTGCTTTCAATCTTGCTGAGAAATATCGTACGCCCGTCATATTGCTGATGGATGAAATTATTGGCCACGTGAACGAAAAAGTTTATCTTCCCTCTGAAGATGAAATAAACATTTTTGACCGAATCCGGCCGACCGGTTCCGCTGAGGAGTATTTGCCTTATGAGCATACGAAAAGTCGTGTTCCTGCAATGGCTGATTTTGGTTCCGGTTATCGTTACCACGTTACCGGGCTTGCTCATGATGAAACCGGGTTTCCGACAAATAAATCTACTGAAATTAATAAACTTATGGACCGGCTCGATCAGAAAATCACCATGCATCGGGAAGACATCATTGACGTTGACGAGTATATGCTGGAAGATGCAGAAATTGGTATTCTTTCTTACGGATCTACGGCACGCTCCGTCCGTCATGCCGTTCGCCTTGCCCGCGAAGACGGGCTGAAGGTTGGTTTGATGCGCTTGAAAACGATTTGGCCTTTTGCCGATGAGGAAATTAAAAAGCTATCCGGAAAAGTAAAGTTGTGGATTGTTGTTGAAATGAATCGGGGCCAAATCGCTCACGAAGTGGAATGGGCGGTTGCCGGAAAAATTCCAGTTTTCAAAGTAAACAGAGTTGATGGTGACCCAATCAATCCGTTGCAGATTCTTGAAAAAATTAAGGAACTAGCAAATGTTTAATTATGATCAGTATTTGAGAATAACAAAATTCCCGCTTATCTGGTGTCCCGGTTGCGGTGATGGAATAGTGCTGAAATCACTCGTACGCGCGATCGATAAGCTCGGTATCGAAAAAGACAGCGTTTGTATGGTTTCGGGAATCGGCTGTGCAAGCCGTCTCACCGGCTATGTCGATTTTAACACGCTGCATACAACGCATGGCCGTGCAATGACTTTTGCGACCGGCGTCAAGATGGCCAAGCCTGATCTTCACGTTATCGTCATCACCGGAGACGGAGATGCGACTGCTATTGGCGGTAATCACTACATTCATGCTGCACGGCGCAATATCGACTTGACTGTTATTTTGTTTAACAATCATATCTATGGTATGACGGGCGGACAGGTATCGCCAACAACGCCGAAGGGCATGTTGGCGAGCACTGCACCGTATGGCAGCATGGATCACACGTTCAATATCAGCGGCCTGGCACAGGCTGCCGGCGCATCATTTGTCGCGCGTGCCAGCGTTCACAATGGCGTGCAACTGGAGAATTATATCGCCAAGGCAATCCAGAATAAAGGATTCTCACTTGTCGAAGCCATGTCTCCATGCCCGACAGCTTATGGCCGTAGAAATCGACTTGGTGCAGGCGTGGATATGATAGAAGAATTGAAACGTGACGCTGTGCCTTACAGCAAGGCAAAGAAAATGACGCCCGAAGAACTGGAAGGAAAAGTCGTTACAGGAATTTTTATCAATGAGGAACACCCGGAATGTCGAAGCGAATACCAAAAAATAATTGATAGATTTCAAAAAGAAAAATAAGAAAAATCAGGAGTGAAATACGAAATGAGCTTTCGTTATGAAATCCGTCTGAGCGGTGAAGGTGGCCAGGGCTTGGTGCTGGCTGGGAAAATCCTGGCAGAAGCCGCAGCAATATATGATGACCTGAATG
>JAACEJ010000263.1 GCA_011682565.1 Actinomycetota bacterium
CTCAGGCAAAACGTGGAACTTTGGAAAAAAGTCCATCATCTGGTGAGCGAACAAAACGAGGAGATGGATGCTGAAACCATGCTTGATGATATTGATTACGGCGCTGTAGACGCAGATTTTAGCAAGAGGTATTGGACGCTCGATCCCATTGACGGCACCAAGGGGTTTTTGCGTGGCGACCAATACGCCATCGCGTTGGCCCTGGTTGAGAACGGTGAGGTGGTCCTGGGCGTTTTGGGATGTCCGAATCTGCCCTTGGAAGACGATAACCCGGATGCAGGACAAGGTTGTATTTTGTATGCTGTGAAAAATCAGGGAGCATTTCAAAAAGCCCTTGCTTCGGAAGAGACGAAACAAATCGCAGTCAACCCGATTTCCGAAATAAAAAATGCCTGGTTTTGTGAATCCGTTGAAAAGGGACATTCCAAACATGATGTTCATAAACGCATCGGCGAGATTTTGGGCATTACCAGGCCTCCGTATCGTATCGACAGTCAATGCAAGTATGCCGTTGTCGCGCGCGGCGGTGTTCCCATTTATCTGCGCCTTGCACGAGGGGAAGAATATAAAGAAAAAATATGGGATCATGCGGCAGGCTCGTTCATCGTCAAAGAAGCCGGCGGTCAGGTCACAGATTTTAGTAACAATGAACTGGACTTTTCGCTCGGCAGAACGCTCGATAAAAACACCGGCATTCTGGCAACAAACGGACTTTTGCACGACGATGTTTTATCGGCTATAGAAAAGGCGCTGGCGGATTAAATAAAGTTGAAGGAGTTGAATCGAAATTTGAACAAATCCGAAGCATACAAGTGGGCGGCAAAGCGCGTTCGTGCACAGGTTCTGCGAAGTATAGACGTTGTTGCAACGCTTGCAAACACATCGGCAATTTTGAAAGAATATTTTCCGAACTTTTTCTGGGTCGGATTTTATTTTTACAAAAAGGATTATCTTTTAATGGGGCCATTTCAGGGGCCGCCCGCTTGCGTCAAACTCTCTGTAGATAATGGCGTTTGCGCCGCATGTGCTACGCAGCGCAAAACAATCATTGTACCGGATGTCCACAAATTCCCCGGCCATATTGCCTGCGATGCCCGTTCAAATTGCGAAATTGTCGTGCCCATCTTTGACAAAAAGAATGTCCTGCGCGCTGTACTGGATGTGGACAGTGAAATGATTAATGATTTTGATCAAGAGGATGCACAAGGACTGGAAAGAATTGCCGGGCTTTTACAAGATATATGGTCTAAAGATTCTGTGGGCAAAAAATAAAACCAGAGTCTGTAATAAATCGAGTGAGTAAGAACAGTACACTGCCACTTTTAAATTTAAAGACAAAATGATTAAGGACAAAATAATTAAAATCGTTTTCATTCTGTTAAGGACACAAAAATCAGGTTCTATAATGATTTGAGTGAGTACAAAATCCCATGAAACGAATAAAGACAAGGACTCTCGTTCCATTTTACAAATCCTTTTTGCATCTCGAATTCCGGGCAGGATGATGGATGACAAACAAATAAATCATCACAAGAACAAAGAACTGATTTTAAAGAGGACACTCGGTCTTTAAAAGGAGTTTTAAAATGTGCATTTTACCAAATCGTTATTGATAATTATCCCGTTGGCAATTATTCTGACAATTATTTTTCATTACTTCTTCGAGCACAGACTGAGCGGTGCCCACTCGATTTGACACAAAACTGGAATTTAATTCGTAATTATTTTGTACTTTTTTGCTGATAAAAGACACAATAGTGATGATCTCCTTGCAGCCATTCAATCCGTTATAGAACCTAAAGTCACATCTTTTTCGGGTACTCCTTTTTCTCATGAAAAATCAAAACAAAGCGTACATCTTTGCCGGCATTTTTGTTTTGCTCTGGTCGACTGTGGCGTCGGCTTTTAAGATGACGTTACGCTATTTGAGTTTTCTTCAACTTTTATTCCTCAGTGCGGCAATTTCTACAGGAATGCTTTTCCTGCTGCTGTTTTTTCAAAATTCATTGGAGATAGAACGATGACAACAAAAGAAAACATTGGTGATTTCCTCAGTCAGCGCAAGATAGCTGTTATCGGCGTATCCCGCAGCAGAAGCAAATACGGAAATGCTGTTTTCAGAGATTTAAAGCGCAAAGGCTACAATGTTTTTGCCATCAATCCCGGGGCGGAGACGATTGAGGGCGAACCATGCTACCCGAATCTGGAAGCCCTGCCCGAACCGGTGGATGGCATTGTATCTGTGGTTCCCCCCGAACAAACGGAAAGAGTCGTGCGGGAAGCGGCCCGACTCGGCATAAAACGAATCTGGATGCAGCCCGGGGCCGAATCTGAGAATGCAATCCGTTTTTGTCACGAGGCCGGTTTGAGCGTAATATATGGCAAATGTGTGATGGTTTTATCCGCACCTGTTTGATGCCGGAAAACTGAAATTGTGAAATCTGAAAAACAAATCTTGAAATATTTTCTTGATTTGTTTTGCCTGATTTCATAAATTGATAGCACTGTGCATTCACTAATTGTATGCAAATACAGGAGGCTCTAATGAAAACCTTGACAATACGCGGGATAGATCAAAAGCTATCTGAAACAATTAAAGAGACCGCAAAAGCTGAATCGATGAGTGTCAACCAATTGGTTGTTAATATATTGAAAAAATATTTTGGACATTCTAAAAAGAGACAGTTTACAAAAAAATATCATGATCTTGATGATTTGTTCGGCAATTGGAGCGAGGAAGAATACAAAACAATCACAAAGGAACTGGAAGGACAAAACCAGATCGACTGGGAATTATGGCAATGAATCGAGTTTTGATAGATACGAATATTTATAGCGAAGCCTTGCGAGGCAATGACTATGTAGTAGCAAAACTACAGTCTTGTGAGATCATCGCTATCAGTCCCATTATCATTGGAGAACTTTTGTCCGGTTTTAAGGGCGGCAACAAATACCAGAAAAACCTTGATGAATTAAATAAATTTTTGGATTCACCGCGTGTCCAGATCATACAGCTTACTTTTACAACTGCCGATTTTTACAGCGAGGTTTTCACAAAATTGAAAAAAGCCGGCACACCTATTCCAACAAATGATATTTGGATTGCTGCAAGTGCCCTTGAAAATGGTCTGAAAATTTTCACACTCGACAAACATTACCTGTCTGTAGCTGGCTTGGTTTTCTATTAAAAAAGGCTCAGGAGCGGAGTTACTCATGCTGAAAAAAGTTCTCAAGATTTCTCTCACAATAATAATCTTTCTCGTGGTGCTGATTATAATTTTGCTCGCAGCGAGTTTGAGAAAAGTCGATCGTCAGCCATTCAAAGAAGCAAATTACTACAAGGAAACATTAAAGAATTTAGACAAACTGGAAAAAATACTTCCACCGCCGGTGGGAAAAAACCTTCAGGTCGGAACCGGCAAAGCGGGCATTACGCCGCCGGTTGGTGTGCCGCTGGCGGGTTATGGCGCCAGAAAAGGTGCTCCATCGAAAGGCGTGCATGACAGCTTGTTTGCGCGCGCTATTGCCGTGCAGAGCGGTGAAAAAACTGTGTGCCTTCTCGGCCTGGACGCTTTGATATTCAATCCACCGCTTGCCAGGATTTTAGAAGACAGCGCAAAATCGAAATTCGGCCTTGATGCCGATCAAATTTTATTCACGGCAACGCACACGCATTCCGGCCCCGGCGGCTGGGGCAACGGTTTTGTCGAGGAGCAGTTCTCCGGGCAGCCGGATTCCCGTGTCCCCGCTATTTTTATCGACAGTACACTTGTTGCTATTGGCCGCGCTTTGAAGGATCGAAAACCGGCGCAGTCTATTTCAGGCTCGGTCGATGCTCCCGATTACATTCGCAACCGCCTGGTTGGAGACAAGGGCGAAACAGACCCTGCGGTGGTTTACCTGGCCTTTTTACGCGACAACAAAATCGCCGCTCTTTTTGCCACTTTTTCCGCTCATGCTACAGTGCTTTCGTCACACAACATGCTTTTCAGCGGGGACTATCCCGGTTATTTTGAAAGAGAGATTGAATCTGCAATTAGCGGCCCGGCAATTTTTGCTGCGGCCGGACTCGGCAGCCAGACAAACCGGGGCAAGGGCGAAGGCTTTAAAAAAGCGGAATACATCGGAGTCGGGCTGGCTGATAGTGTTTTGGCGCATTTGCAAATAAAAGATGCCGAACCGCGCGTTACTTTGCGGTACTTTCGACTTCCCATTAAAATGCACGATCTGCAGGTGCGTATTACACAAAATACCCGCCTTGCGCCGTGGCTGGCAGGAAGAATTTTTCATATCAACAAAGCATACATGCAGGTAATCGCCCTCGATCACTTTGTCATTATCGGCAGTCCGGGGGAATTTAGCGGCGAACTGGCGCTTCAGGTTAAGGAACATGCACGGCAAAAAGGAGATTTGGTGACGGTTACCAGTTTTAACGGCTGTTACCTGGGCTATGTTACGCCGTCTCAATATTACCATCTGTCAACATACGAGACCAAGCTGATGTCCTGGTTCGGCCCGTATACCGGTGATTATTTTGTTGATATTATGGATCGGATTGTCGATGATTTGGACAAATGAGGGGACGAAAAAGGGCAAAGTTCATCGGTTTTTGTTTCCTGTTTCGGCTCGATGAAAAATGAGAGCGGATGCCGGAAAACGAACTGTGCAATTTTTACTTTTGCTCACCAAAAGTCTGATAATATTTTTAGGAACGTAAAATTATGATACTTTTGCAGAACCGAAAAAAACAAATATTGTTTGTTTCTATATTTATCGTACTCATCCTTGTTCTGTCGTTTTTTTTTCATTATTCGATTCACATTGAAAATGCACTCACATCACAACCGACCGAGGGGTTTTCTGTAAAAGTGCATACGCTGCGCATTGTTTTTGAACCCGTTTTGGGTCCGCTTTTGTTTTATCTTCGTGCCGACCAGCCCCTGGTGGAAATGCTTGTTCTGATGCTCTGGGTGATTTTAGCATTTTTCGTTGTCTCGTTTTGGAAGGCTTTTCGAAATCCAAGAGGCCGTTTTTTGCATACCTTTTGGGTAGGACTAAAAAACTGGCTCGTGCGGCTCCCGATAATTATTATCACCTTTGTGGCTCTTATTCTTGTAATTATTTTTCTTCCTCTGCCGAGCAACACAATCGTAAATCATCAAAATGACACCATTTTGCTCAACACCCACAGCCATACATATTACAGTCACGACGGGCTCATTTCCCAAAAAAATCTCATGCGCTGGCACAGGCGCAATGGCTTTGATGCGTTTTTTATAACAGATCACAATAATCATCTCAAAACGCTGGAGTTTGTCCGGGCGCAAAAGGCCGGCAAAATACCCGCCTCTCCCCTCGTTTTTTGCGGTGAAGAATACTCGGGCAGCAACCATATCACGTTACTCGGCCTGCAGCGGGATTTCAAAACCAAGGATATGGCGGATTCAACCGCCATCGACTCTGCACACGCTAACGGCGGCGTCGGCATTATTGCCCACTGGTTTGCGGATGAGCACAGGACAATTCAATATTACATTAGCTGCGGTGCGGACGGTTTTGAAATTGCCAACCAGGCGGAAGGGCTGAGCTACAGTCGGTGTATTTTTCGGGCAATTGTCGAAAAGTGTCGTGAAAACGGATTGCTCATGGTTGGGGCGTGCGATTACCACGGTTACGGCAGTGCGGCGTTTACGTGGAATGCTTTACAAATTCCGGGCTGGCAAAACCTGACGGAGGAGCAGAAAAGATCGTCTGTTATGAATATCCTTCGGCAACACCAAGAGAGTAAGATAAAAGTCCTCGTCTACCGCGACCGATATGTTTTCCCG
>JAACEJ010000264.1 GCA_011682565.1 Actinomycetota bacterium
GTGACAATTGAAAATTAGAGCTCCTATGTCCTTGAGCCTTAAAATCTACACCTTAGAACTTGTAACAAAGCTTTTTTTAATCTTTATTTGCTGTACTGATAATCCCGCAATATCTTAATATAATTCGCACGCATAAAGGCTCCCGGGTCAGGTACCTTTTTCATGCTCATAGATCCGCGCATTTGTGTTAGGCTGTCATATTCGTTTTCATCCATCCACGTTTCAATGTCTTTTAATATTTTCGCGATATGGGTTGGTCCGAATTTCAGAAGCGCGGAGGCCATCATGGTTACATCGGCGCCGGCCATTGTGAGCTTTAAAACATCCTCCGCCGTATGTACACCGGAGGTTGCCGCCAAAGACATATTTACCTGACTGCAAAGAACTGCAATCCAGCGCAACGGTAACAGGACTTCATCGGAAGTACTTAAACTAAGGGCGGATTTCACTTCTAAGTTTTCCAAATCAATGTCAGGCTGGTAAAAGCGGTTAAACATTACAAGGGCGTCTGCTCCGGCTTCTTCCATCCGTCGCGCAAAAGCCGGCAATGCGCTGAAGTAGTGACCGAGTTTTACCGCAACCGGTACCTTCACTTTTTCTTTCACGCTTTTCAGAATATCCAACTGCATTTGTTTAACGTGGGTACCTGATTCATTAACGTCGGTTGGTAAATGATACACATTTAACTCAAGGGCATCCGCTCCAGCATCCTCCATCATTTTTGCTTTTTCAATCCACCCGCCTTTTGAGACACCGTTTAAGCTTCCAATGATTGGAATATCGACAGTCTCTTTGAGCTGTCGCAATTGGTTCAGATATTCCTCGGGCCCTGCTGAAAAATCAAGATGGTCAGGGAAAAAAGATAGGGCTTCCGCAAAACTTTCGCTCCCGTGTGACAAGTAATGATCCAGCTCATCGTCTTCATGATAGATTTCTTCTTCGAAAAGCGAATACATGACTATCGCCGGAGCACCGGCATCCTCAAGTTGTTTAACAGTGTCGATGCTGCGTGATAAGGGCGATGCTGAGACTACTAAGGGATTTTTTAATTCCAAGCCCATATATGTTGTAGATAGTCTCATTGTAACCTCCTATTTATCAGGGTTGTCGGGCGTCAAGCTTGGCCAGCTTATAATAATGATCGTATTGTTCTTTTGCTTGTTTCTCTGCTTTTTCCAGTAACAGTTGGGCGCGTTCAGGCATGCTCTTTGTCAGCATTTTAAACCTGTTTTCGCGATAAATATATTCCTTAATGTGTATCGTTGGTGCTTTGGAATCCAGAGAAAGGGGGCTCTTTCCTTTTTCCTGTAACAGCGGATTGTATCTAAACAGCGGCCAATGTCCACAGTTTACGGCCAATTTTTGTTGTTCCATTCCTTTTGTCATGTTGATCCCATGGGCAATACAGTGACTATAAGCAATAATAATTGATACGCCGGGGTATGATTCGGCCTCCAAAAAGGCTTTTACCGTTTGGGCATCGTTGGCACCCATGGCGACTTTGGCAACATATACATTACCATAGCTCATGGCAATCATGCCCAAATCTTTTTTACCAATTTCTTTACCTGAAGAGGCAAATTTGGCTACCGCCCCAATCGGCGTGGCTTTCGACGCCTGGCCACCGGTGTTGGAATAAACTTCCGTATCCAAAACAAGAATGTTCACATTTTTACCCGATGCGAAGACATGGTCTAATCCGCCAAATCCTATATCGTAGGCCCAGCCGTCACCACCCATAATCCAGACGCTCTTTTTGACCAGATTATCAGAGATGGTTAAAAGCTGTTTCGCTACCGGATTCTTGCTTTTTTCCAGGATGGCGTTCATGGCCCCTACACGTTGCCGTTGTTCGAAGATTCCCGGTTCATCGGATTGATCTGCATTGCGTATGGCTTCGAATAGTTCTATGCCTATTTCTTCTTTCAGAGTTTCGGCTAATTCAAGAGCATGTTCCTGATGTTTATCAACGGTCAGGCGAAATCCAAGACCAAATTCCGCATTATCTTCAAAAAGCGAATTTGACCAGCTTGGTCCGCGACCGTCCTGGTTTTTAGCCCAGGGCGTAGTTGGCAGGTTGCCGCCATAAATTGAGGAGCATCCCGTGGCGTTTGCGACAATCATACGATCACCGAAAAGCTGGGAAGCTAATTTTACATAGGGCGTTTCACCGCAACCGGAACAGGCTCCGGAGAACTCAAAAAGCGGTTCCAGAATTTGTGAGCCTTTCACCGTGTTTTGTTTTACGCGATCTCTGCTTGCTTCGGGCAAGTCCAGGAAAAACTCCCAGTTTGCTTTTTCTGTTTCACGAAGCGGCGGTTGATATTCCATGTTAATCGCTTTGCGGCTAACATTGGTTTTATCTTTTACCGGACAAATCTCAACACAAATGGCACATCCTGTACAATCTTCCGGAGCAACCTGAAGTGTATAAACTTCACCGTCTTCCCATTCGCGTCCTTTTGGTTTAACCGACTTAAATGTTTCCGGCGCATTTTCAAGGAGCTCTTTATTATAAACCTTTGGCCGTATTACTCCATGGGGACATACCAACGCACATTTATTACATTGAATACAAATATCAGGATTCCAGACCGGGATTTCTATTGAAATGTTCCGCTTTTCCCATTGTGTAGTATCTGTTGGCCAGGTACCGTCATTGGGCATTGCGCTAACGGGAAGATCGTCGCCAAGGCCGGCAATCATTACTGAGGTTACCTTTTTCACAAATTCCGGAGCATGGTCAGGGATAAGCGAATCTATCACTTCAGTACCCGTAACTATTTCAGGAAGCTCAACCTTGTGCAAATTGGCTAATGTTTGATCTACAGCATTAAAATTCTTCTTTACAATTTCTTCGCCCTTTTTACCGTAGGTCTTTTTGATGGCGTCTTTTATCTTTCCGATTGCCTCATCCTTTGGCAAAATTCCGGAAATGGCAAAGAAACAGGTCTGCATGATCGTGTTTATCCGCATACCCATTCCCGTTTCCTGTGCAACCTTTAACGCATTTATATTGTAGAAATTCGCTTTTTTGTCCAAAATTTGTTTTTGAACGTTGCGGGGCAAGTGCTCCCAAACTTCTTCGTGACTATAGGGGCTGTTTAGCAGAAAGGTTCCGCCGGGAACAACGTATTTTAAAACGTCAAGGGTTTTTAGAAATTCAAAATTATGGCAGGCCACAAAATTGGAATGTCTTATCAGGTAAGTTGATTGTATTTCTTCGTTGCCAAATCGCAGGTGAGAAATAGTCATACTGCCCGATTTTTTGGAATCATATACAAAGTATCCCTGAGCAAAATTATCGGTTTCTTCGCCAATAATTTTAATGGAGTTCTTATTCGCCCCAACTGTTCCGTCAGCGCCTAAACCAAAGAACATTCCCCGAAAAATATTTTCACCCGCAGTTCTATAATCAGGGTCAAAATCCAAACTGGTATGGCTAACATCGTCATTAATACCAATTGTAAAATGATTTTTTGGTGTTTCTTTAAGCAGTTCATCAAAGACGCCTTTGACCATGCCCGGCGTGAATTCTTTTGACGATAATCCGTAGCGTCCGCCAACTACAGTTGGGGCTGCTCCAGCCTGGGTACCTTCGGCAAAGGCCGTTACAATATCCTGATAAAGCGGCTCACCGATGGAACCTGGCTCTTTTGTCCTGTCCAGAACTGCGATATTTTTCACAGAAGCCGGGAGAGCATTAAGAAAATGTTCGATTGAAAACGGACGATAGAGGCGAACTTTCACAACACCAACTTTTTCGCCTTGCGAAACCATGTGTTTTACGGTTTCATCTACGGTTTCCGCGCCGGAACCCATTAAAATAATTATACGCTCTGCTTCAGGGTGTCCTTCATAATCAAAAAGATGGTACTGGCGGCCAACAAGCTTGGCAAACGCATCCATTGTTTCCTGAACAATGTTTGCTGCAACTTCATAAAAAGGATTACATGCTTCGCGGGCTTGGAAAAAAGTGTCGGGGTTTTGTGCTGTTCCCCGGAGAACCGGATCGTTGGGGTTGAGGCCCCTCTTGCGGTGAGCAAATACCAGCTCATCGTCAATCATGGCTTTTACGTCATCCTCTGTGAGCTGCTCGATTTTCATTACTTCATGTGACGTTCTAAATCCGTCAAAAAAATGTAAAAAAGGAAGACGGCTTCGTAGTGTTGCGGCCTGCGCAATCAGCGCAAAATCCATGACTTCCTGAACGCTGTTGGATGCCAGTAATGCCCAACCCGTTGCGCGCGTTGCCATCACATCGCTGTGATCACCAAAAATAGAAAGGGCGTGGGTTGCAATCGTCCGTGCCGATACATGAAAAACCGTAGATGTGAGCTCTCCGGCAATTTTATACATGTTGGGGATCATAAGTAGTAATCCCTGCGATGCTGTAAAGGTTGTTGTTAATGCACCGGTTTGCAGGGCGCCATGTACTGCACCGGCGGCGCCGCCTTCACTTTGCATCTCAATAACAGACGGTACCGTACCCCAGATGTTCTTTTTTCCAAGGGCCGACCATGTATCAGATTGTTCCCCCATTGGCGATGAAGGAGTAATGGGATAAATCGCTATAACTTCGTTCGTTTTATGGGCAACATAGGCTGCGGCTTCGTTTCCGTCTATCGTAACCATTTTCCTGGACATAAAAAATTTCTCCTCGTTTAATCAAAAAAGCTCAAAAAGAGCAGATCAAAAATTACACAAAAAGGATGGCGTTATCCATTTTCATTCTTGTTTATATATTATATCAAAAGATCGTGCGGTGGGCGACGGGAAAAGGCGGGCGGTAAACAGATGAAATGTGAATATTTGTGTTGAAGGGTATCGTACGTCAAGCATCCCTGCTTGACGACCTAGATCAATGGCTTTTTTGACAACCGGGAACGGTTGTCATACTCTACTCCCGTTTGATGATTGTTTATAAGATAAGCTTACCTCGATAACTAAGGGGCCGTTGTACGTCAAGTCTCCCCGCTTGACGATACCAAGCCAATGATCTTTTTCAACTTGTCAGAGCGCCTTTTACGAAATAACCACCTCCTGACGGCGGACAATCGGTTTACTTTAAAGCTCAATGGCTTTCCAGTCCCCTAATTTGATTTTTCTAATCATAACAAGCGCGAACAATACTATATATGTTGCCAGAGATAGCCACGCGCCCACAAATCCATATCCGGCAACGACGCCCGTAAGATAGACTGCGGGTAGAAAAAAGCCCCACACAAGAGCGGACTCAACGACAGCCGGATAGGTTGTGTTTCCGGCACCGGAAAGGGCAAACCATAATGTCATACCGTAAGCATCCGCAAATTGAACGAAACCAAGAATCCTCAATCCAATAATACCTACGGCTATGACGTCCGGATCCTGAGTAAATATTGGTAAAATCTTATGCGGAAACAGAAGAAAAATCAACCCCAGACTGCCCATTACAATTACCGACCAGCGAATGCTTTCCGCTATGCTTAATTCGGCTTTTTCGAAGTTTTTTTCGCCCATAAATTTTCCCACCAGCGTTGCGCAGGCCTGGCCGATCCCCGCAGCGGGCATGAAAGACGTTTGTAAAATTGTGAAAACAACTTGGGATGCGGCTAATTCAACAATGCCAATTATCCCAACGATTTTATAAAAAGTAGCAAATCCAATCATCACTAACATTTCCTGCGATCCCTGAGGAAAGGCCAATTTAATCTGACGCCATAACATTGTTTTATTAAGCTTGAAAGTAAAGACCTGATATTTTTTGCGTATCTCTGGCTTAATCAAATAAAAGAAATAGTGAATTCCCATCCAAATTGATGCTGTCAAGGTGGCTATTG
>JAACEJ010000265.1 GCA_011682565.1 Actinomycetota bacterium
CGAAACTTTTACTCCCAAAATGGAAACTTGATATCGACGAAAAAGAATTCACCGTTATGCGCATGATCGTTCAGGGGCAGGAAAAATCTTTCACCTGGGATATGAGCGACTATTTTGACGAGGAATCGCATTTGAGTTCCATGGCGCGGACGACCGGTTTTACCTGCACAGCAATTGCCGGTTTGGTTCTTGATGGCGCATTTGCTCGCAAAGGAATTTGTCCGCCGGAATTTATCGGTGCTGAGCAGACGCTGTTTGAAAAGGTGCTTCAATATTTGCGGCAAAGAAAGATTGATTATCGGATGAAGGAGAATTAAAAATCGCCAAGAAAAAGTTGCAGCGCATCCGCGCGCTTTCCTCTTTTACAAATGTTATAGATGATCCTTCTCATTTTAAAGGCCTGTGGAACGAAGATATTTTTCATAATGATCATTCGATTACTCTTGAACTGGGATGCGGCAAAGGTGAATATGCCCTCGCACTGGCGCAACGCTTTCCGAAGCAAAATTTCATCGGCATTGATCTGAAAGGCGCACGACTTTTCATTGCCGCACAAAATGCCCTTGAATTACAAATTGAAAATGTTGTTTTTATCAGAATGCATGCCGAAAAAATTGCCGAGGTTTTTTCCAAAAATGAAGTGACAGAAATTTGGATTCCGTTTCCCGATCCCTATCCGAAAAAAGCACGCAAACGGTTGACATCGACAAAATATATTCAATTATATCGGCAAATTTTATCCGAGAATGCGGCCATTCATCTTAAGACGGATGATGAGAAATTATTTGAATTTACTTTGTCGACGCTGCAGCAGGAAAATTGCGCCATTCAGGAAGTGATTCACGATCTATATGATCAGGCGAAGCGCGACGAGTTGTTGGAAATTCAGACAACTTTTGAAAAACGTCATTTGCGTGATGGGAAAAATATCCGATATATTCGCTTTAGTGTTTAAGGCAAAACGATTTTTGGTTCTTGAGCAATGGGTCAAAAGAGGAAATTGAAATGCAGAATACTAAAATTCGCATCGGCATTGTCGGTGCCGGGACGAACACAAAGTTAAAACACATACCCGGTTTGCAGGCAATCGACGGTGTCGAAATCGCTGGCGTGTGCAACCGCTCCAGGGAATCGTCGGAGAAGGTTGCGGCTGAATTTGATATTGTCAAAGTATTTGATAACTGGAAACAGGTTGTTGATGATCCGCAGATCGATGCGATCGTCATCGGTACCTGGCCGTACCTGCATTGCCCCGCTACTCTCGCCGCTATCGAGGCGAATAAGCATGTTTTGTGCGAAGCGCGCATGGCCATGAATGCCGCCGAAGCGCATGCCATGCTCACTGCCGCGCAATCCAAACCACATCTTGTCACCCAGATTGTCCCCTCGCCAATGACGCTGCGTGTGGATAAAATGATCAAACACCTGCTGGCTGAAGGCTATATCGGCGATGTGCTGGCAATTAATGTGATCGACGGTTCCGGTCTGAGTGATCCCAACGCGCCGTTTCATTGGCGCCAGGATTTTGATTTGAGCGGCTATAACACTTTGAGCCTCGGAATCTGGTATGAGGCGATCTTGCGTTGGTTGGGCGAAGCTACGGGCGTTATTGCCAAAGGTAAGGTTTTTACAAAAATGCGCCGCGATCAATTGGGTGAATTAAAAGCCGTAAAAATACCGGAGCATCTGGATGTTGTTGCCGACATGGCGTGTGGCGCACAGGCGCATTTTCAACTTTCTTCGGTTACAGGCTTTGTCGGGCCTGCCAGGGTTTTTCTTTTCGGGAACAAGGGAACATTATTGTTTACTGAAAATAAACTTTACGGCGCAAAACAGAGAGATGAAAAGCTTCAGGAAATCGAAATCCCCCAAGAGTTTGCAGGCGGCTGGCGCGTGGAAGAAGAGTTCATTCATGCCATTCGTGGTACTGAAAAAATAACTCACACAACTTTTGAGGATGGGGTGAAATACATGGAATTTACTGAAGCGGTCATTAAAAGTATGCAATTACGGCAGGAAATCACGCTGCCGCTATGAGGTTAATTTTTAACAAGGAGAAAATTATGTTGATTCATCAGTCGGTTTTAGATTCGGTATGGAGTCGGGTTCTGCCAGCTTTAGCGATTGGCCTGTCTGTTGTCTTGAGCGGATGCGGTCAGAAAAAAAATTCCATCGCGCCGCTGCATTTGCAATGTGAGTATCAATCAAATCCGCTCGGAATCGATACCATGCAGCCCAGGTTTTCCTGGATAGTTAACGATTCGCGGCGAGGGGCTGTTCAATCGGCGTATCAGATTCTGGTTGCCGGCGACGAAAATAAATTGAAAAAAGATAACGGCGATGTTTGGGATAGCAAAAAGGTGGATTCCGATCAATCAGCGCTCGTTCCTTTCAACGGCAGCGGCCTGAAATCACGTCAAAGGTATTTTTGGAAGGTGAGGACCTGGGATGCCGATGGTAAAGCATCTCCCTGGAGTGAAACCGTGTGGTGGGAAATGGGCTTGCTTAACCCGGACGACTGGCATGCAAAGTGGATTGGAAAGACTGAGAAAAAGCCTGAAATGAAAACCTGGTCCTGGGGTAGCTGGATTTGGCATCCGACAATTCATACAGTGAATAAACTGCTGTATTTCCGCAAACGATTTGCTCTTCCGAACGTCAGGGAGATTCAAAAGGCCGAAATCAAGGTTACCGCTGATAATGCATTTACGGCCTGGTTGAACGGCGAAAGGTTGGGAAAGGGGGATACATGGAAACAATTCTATGATTTTGACGCCAAACCCGAATTGAGAAACGGCGACAATTTAATTGCTGTTTCCGCCATGAATACGGCGGGCAACGTTTGCGGACTGATTTTCAGCCTTAAACTTACTTTTACCGACGGCAGTGTGAACGTAATTAATTCGGACAAGTCCTGGCTCGTCGCAGCGTCAGAGCAAAAAGACTGGACTCGGTTAGATTTTGATGATTCATCGTGGGGAAAAGTAAAAGTTGTTGAAAAATTTGGCGGTACCAATTGGGGTCGACTAGGAGAACCTTTTCAGGCTCCGCGTTCTAAAATGGTACGCTCTGAGTTGCAAATTTCCAAAAAAGTGCGGCGTGCACGCGCTTTTGTAACCGGTTTGGGAAGTTACATCTTTTATGTTAACGGCAATCGGGTTGGTAAAGACTTTTTTACGCCGGGTTGGACGGATTATCCGAAAAAGATTCAATACCAGGTTTATGATGTGACGGCCATGCTGAAGGAGGGCAAGAATGCTGTTAGTGCGATTCTTGGGAACATGTGGTGGAGTGGCGGTCTGGGCTGGCGCGGCAGTCGAGTTTACAGTGATGGCCCGCTGCGACTTTTTGCACAGATCGTTGTTGATTATGCTGACAGTACATCTGAAACTTTTGCTACGGATGAAAACTGGAAGGTTCATGATTCGCCGATTACAGAGAACAGCATCTATAATGGCGAGAGTTACGATGCCCGTCTCGGAATGCCCGGCTGGGATCAGCCCGGGTTCGATGACGGTAACTGGCAGCCGGTGGAAATCGTTTCCCAGAAACCGGTCAAGCTGGTTGCGCAACAGGGGCCGACTATTCAGATAACGAAGGAAATAAAACCCATTAAAGTTACGCAGATCGACCCCGGTAAATACATTTTTGATATGGGGCAAAACATGGTAGGATTTGTCCGGCTGAAAGCGGACGGCAAAGCGGGAACAACAGTAACGATGCGCTTTGCTGAGCTTTTGAAAAAGGACGGGAATATCTACACAGAAAATCTCCGCAGCGCCAAGGCCACGGATAGATACATTCTTAAAGGCGATGGCGTGGAAATATGGCATCCGCATTTTACTTATCATGGTTTTCGATACGTAGAGGTAACGGGATTCCCCGGAGAACCAACAACGGACGCTCTCACCGGACTGGTGGTGCACTCGGCCGCACCTGTCACCGGGCATTTTGCCTGTTCAAACGAGTTGATCAACACATTTTATAAAAACATTACCTGGGGGCAGCGTGGCAACATGGAAAGCGTGCCCACCGATTGCCCGCAGCGCGACGAGCGTCTCGGCTGGATGGGCGACGCGCAGATGTTTGCACCGACCGCCTGCTACAACATGAACATGGCGCGATTTTTCAGCAAATGGGAGCGGGACATTATTGATTCCCAGGATGCGGATGGCGCCGTACACGACGTGAATCCGGTCATTGTCGTCAACGGTCCCGGCAAACCCGCATGGGCCGATGCGGTCGTCATTATCCCGTGGATTGTCTATCAGTATTATGGCGATAAACGTATCATCGAAAGAAATTACGACGGCATGGCCGCATGGGTGGAATACATGAGACGACACAGCAAAAATGACCTCTATGAAGTGGAAGGCTATGGCGATTGGATTGCTGTGGAAAAATCACCGTCGAAACCCATCGGTTCCGCTTATTTTTATTACAGCACCTCGCTTCTGGCCAGGATGGCAAAAATTATCGGCAGGAAAAAAGATGCCCAAGAATACGAACAACTAGCGCAAAAAATTGCCGCTGCCTATAACCGCAAGCATTTGGATAAGAAAAAGTTGGAATATGAAGGCGGTACGCAGACGATGAATTTGCTGCCACTCGCTTTTGGCATTACGCCGGAAAATGACAGAGCCGCAGTCATCAAAAGCGTTGTCATTGATGTCCTGAAACACAACACCCATCTGACGACCGGCTTTTTGGGTACCGGTTATATTCTGCCCATGCTGAGCGATTACGGCTATAATGATCTTGCCTATAAACTGGCTACACAAAAAACGTATCCCTCCTGGGGCTACATGGTCGAAAAAGGTGCCACAACTGTGTGGGAACTATGGAACAGCGATACCGAAGGGCCGAGCATGAACTCGCGCAATCATTTTGCGTTGGGCTCAGTGGGCGAATGGTACTACGCTTACCTCGCCGGACTTCGTTTCGATCCTGCTGCACCCGGATTTAAGCGTGCCATCATTCACCCCATGCCGGCCGGTGATTTGACCTGGGCCGAGGCGAGTTTGCAGACAAGTTATGGAATGCTGAAAAGCCGTTGGGATAAAAGTGGTGAATCATTGACGCTCAAGGTCACCATCCCCGCCAACACCTCGGCGCTGGTGTATGTCCCGACGCTTGGCAAAGAAAAATCCGTGGTAACGGAAAACGGGAAAGCGATCGTTGCAAACGGAACCGATATTGCAGGATTGAAATATGTTCGCGCTGATAAAGAAAACGTCGTACTGCAGGTTGGAGCGGGAGAGTACGAGTTTACAGTGAAATAGTATACTGATATTTTGATATGTTTTTACAGGCCGCAGAAACGGAAATGACAATAGTGCATCCTCATACTCATTTGATAATTAAAAGATTGATTTAAGAACAAGGATTTATGGTTTTGATTTATGAAGGAACATAGTGTGGAAAACATGAATCATAAAATCAAAAATATTTTTAAAATCGTAAATAGTTAATCTTTGTTCTGATCAAAAGAAGGGTTTACTGAGGTAGTGAACTTGTATGAAAAATGAAACATGGGTTTTGTGAGATTTCGTTTCTGTGGCCTTTTTTATTGACTTGATTTTGCAAGTATTTGTTAATATTTTCTTTTAAAGAGAAGCATATATTTTAAAACAAGAGGAAAAAGCCATGGAAACTGTATTCACTGCAATTTATAAAAATGGAATTTTGAAACCTCTGTCAAAAGTCGATTTTGAAGAAAATAAACAGGTCGTTTTGAAAATTATTCATTCGGGTAGTATTGTCAAAAATACAAAAGGCATGATAAAAGGCAAGGCACAGTTTTTAAAGCAAATCGTTG
>JAACEJ010000266.1 GCA_011682565.1 Actinomycetota bacterium
ATGCAAGAAATATCTTGCAAAAAAGTAAACCGGTTAGAGGCGGAAAATCTCAACTTTTGAATTTCGCGCTTTAAAACCGCTGAAACAGTTGCCTGAGATTTTCGTTTGTTTTGTACTTAAAATATAAAATTCAAAAATCGCATCTCAAGAGGGAGAAAATATGAGAATAAACGAATCAAAGCTTTCACGACGGAATTTTATTAAAAGAACGGGACTGGCTGTGGCGGCCATTGCTGCGCCGACTGTTGTGCCGTCCTCTGTTTTTGGCGCAAATGCGCCGAGCAATCGAATTACAATGGGTTTTATCGGCGTCGGTGGTATGGGAACAAACGACATGCGAAATTTTATGGGGCAGCCGGATGTACAGATTCTTGCTGTTTGCGACCCGGTCAAAGCAACGAACCAATACGGCCACTGGTATACGCACGGCTGGAACGGAAGCTACTTTGGTCGGGAAGCCGCCCGGATGATCGTTAACGATTATTACTCATCGAAATCCGCAGGCAGTTATAAAGGATGTGATGCCTATATTGATTATCGTAAACTTGTGGAGCGTACAGATATTGACGCCGTTATGATTGCGACACCGGATCATTGGCATGCGGCGATTGCTGTGGCTGCGGCGGACAGCGGCAAGCATATTTACGGCGAAAAACCCCTTTCTTTGACCGTTAACGAGGGGCGCGCCATGGTAGAAGCAGTTGAACGTAATGCCGTCAAGTTTCAGACCGGAACGCATCGACGCTCCGATGCCAGCACACGATTTGCCTGCGAGTTGGTATGCAACGGCTACATCGGCGAACTGAAACATGCGGAAGTTCTGCTAGCCGGCAACAACCGAACGGCGCCAACAGGTGCCTGGAAACCTGTCCCGGTTCCCGATTGGCTGGATTACGATATGTGGCTGGGACCTGCGCCCAAAGTGCCGTATCATCCGAAACGCTGTCTTTATTCGTTCCGTTTTATACAGGATTATTCCGGTGGCCAAACCACAAATAACGGTGTACATGCTTTTGATATCGTCCAGTGGGGAAACGGCACCGATTACACCGGCCCGATCCTCGTGGAAGACCTTGGTGCAAAATTTCCCAAGGATGGGCTGTTTGATGTTGTCAGTTACATTCATTTTCGCGCTTTGTACGCCAATGGTGTTGAACTGATATGCAGAACAGAACCGGATGCTTTTCAGATAACGTTTACAGGTACGGATGGATGGGTTTCAACAAACGGCCGCGAAGTGCAAACATCGCGGGAATCGCTGAAATCAGTGAAAATAAAACCTAACGAAATCCATCTTTATAAAAGTGAGAATCATTACCGCAATTTTTTGGATGCAATAAAGTCCGGTGTTCGCCTGGCCGCTCCGGTTCAAATCGGTCATCGTTCAACAACAATTCCGCTTATTGGAAACATTGCCATGAAGTTAAAGAAGAAACTCGAATGGGATCCGCAAAAAGAGCGGTTTGTCGGCGATGATGAGGCGAACAAGATACTGAACAAACCCATGCGTGCGCCGTGGCGCGTCTAAACTTTTTGTTGGTAGTTGTCTCATCCGATTTATTTGTCGACTTTTTGTTTTGTTTCATTATTGAGAAACTTGTTCATCTCGATTGCGTAAGAAATAGTTAATATTAAAATTTTCATCAAAATCCCGGCGAGCAAATGCTGCGAATAGAAAATCTTACAAAAAGTTTTAACGGTCTTGTTGCTGTTGACCACATTTCTTTTCATGTCCAAAAAGGTGAAATCTTTGGTTTCCTGGGCCCGAACGGTGCAGGAAAAACCACGACGATTAACATGATTTGCTCTCTTTTAAAACCGGATGGCGGTTCTATTTTTATTGACGATGCTGATATCCAATTCGGCCCGGCAAAACTGAGAAACAAATTAGGCGTCGTACCGCAAGAAACAGCCCTGTATGAAGAATTGAGTGCCGAAGAAAATCTTATGTTCTGGGGCAGTCTCTATGGCATGAGCGGCAAGGCGCTGAAAACACGAGTAGCGGAACTATTGGAATTGACCGGTCTTCAGGAAAGAGCCGGGGAACGTGTTAAAAATTATTCCGGCGGCATGAAACGTCGTTTGAACATGGCTGCCGGGATGATACACACACCCAAACTGTTGCTGCTCGATGAACCCACCGTGGGGATCGATCCGCAGGCAAGACACAATATGCTGGAGATGGTGCGCGATGTTGCCAGAAAAGGAACAACCATTCTCTACACAACGCACTATATGGAAGAAGCCGAGCTGTTGTGTGACCGCCTGGCAATCATCGACCATGGCAGAATTTTGGTCATGGGCACACAACAAGAAATACAGCAAGTTGTCGGCGAGAATCGGCTGCTTAAAGTGAGCGGCACCTTTAGCCCGGAAACAGCAGAACTTTTGGCAAAGCAAATTGCAGGCTTGACGCTTGTTTCCCTGAAAGAAAAAGAACTGGTCTACGGCCTTCCTGTTAAATTCGGCACCGGGCAGTTTATTGAAAAGCTGGTTGCTGCGGGTTTCAAAATAGATAATCTTTCAATCAAAGAACCCAATCTGGATACGGTATTTCTCAAACTGACCGGCAGGGAGTTGCGCGATTGATCTGGAAATTATTGAAAAAAGATATTGTGAGAAGGCTCCGCAATCCCGGCGGTTTCATTCTGCTCGTTTTATTGCCGCTGTTAATATCTCTGCTTTTAGGACTTGTTTTTGGCGGCGGCAGAGATAACCGGGTTATGCCTGAAGTAAAGTTACTCATCGAAGATCACGATCATGGGCTGGCATCGCAATTTATTGCCGGTGCTTTTCATCGCGGCGAGCTGGCCAGGTTATTCGACGTTAAATCCGTGGACGAAGGTGTCGGACGCCGGATGATGGACAAAGGCGAGGCTTCGGCGTTGCTCATCATTCCCAAAGGCTTTGCAGATTCACTTGTCTCGGAAAAGCCGACCGAATTGATTCTGGTAAAAAATCCAAGCGAATCCTTTCTTCCTAAAATTGCCGAGGAGACCATTGGCATTTTAAGTGAAGGGGGTGATCGCCTTGTTCGTATTGTTGAAAATCCACTGCGCATGATTAGAAAAAGTGCGCAAAATGATTCCATCGTTTCAGATGAAAAAGTTGCTGCTATTTCTATCCTCTTTAAGAATCTCATTGAAAAAACAAAGAATTTATTTTTCCCCCCGCTTATTCGTTTTAATCAGGTTGCGCAAAAAGAAGGAAAAAAGCAAACGAGCGGCTCCGTTCTGTTTGCCTATCTGCTGGCCGGCAATACGCTCATGGCGCTATTATTTGTCCTTGAAATTTTTGCCCGTGATTTTTTCAGAGAACGCGATAACCAAACACTCTATCGTATGTTGACAAGTCCTGTCACGAGTCGCCAATATCTGGCGGCAAAATTAATATTTCTCTTTGTTGCTGCTTTGTTGGCATATCTTTTAGTTTGGCTCGCCGGGTTGCTTTTCTTTGGAATCAGGATTACGCAGCCGATATCTTTTTTGGTTTTATCTCTGCTGATCGTTTCTGCGCTCACCGGCGTTATTGCTCTGCTGTATGCAGTGGTTAAGACGCGCACCCAGGCAGCTTCCCTGGCACCGGCGATCATCATTGTTCTTAGCATGTTGGGTGGCGCCATGATACCATTTGGTTCGCTTCCCGGGTTTATGAAAAAAATCGCTTTCATTTCACCTGTCTACTGGGGTACGGATGGATTACACAGGATTGTCATTTCTCACGAAAGCCTTGCGGCCATGCCTTTGCACGTGGGTGTGTTATTTTCACTGGGTTTGTTGTTGAACATCCTGGCCTTTATTCTTTTTGCAAAAAAGGTGCAATTATGAAAGCCATCTGGATCATTGCCAGACAAAATCTTCTTATTCTACGCCATGACAGAGCAGCTGTTTTGTGGATGGTCGTTATGCCGCTCTTGTATATTATTGTTTTTGGAAATGCCTTCAAAGGTAATAATGATCCGGCAAAATCCCGCGCCTATCTTGCAATTTATGCTCAGGATAAAGGGCTTTTAACCGAACGACTGCTGCGGTCGCTCAAGTCTGACAATATTTACCTCGATACGCTATCTGTATTACCGGAAAAGCTTCCCATACGCGTCCTGACGATTCCCGATTCTTTTACATCGAACATTCTCGCAGGTCATCCTGTGACCTTAACGCTCACGTACCGCGCGGACGCAAATGTTGAAAGCAAAATGACGGTTGTGATGGCGGTACGCAAAGCATACTTTCGCCTGTTAGCGGATTTGGCGGATTTGAACGTTCACGACCAAAAAATCAATCGGAATAATTTTGTCAGGCTTGACCGTCGGGAACCTCTTATAAAAGTTAAAAAAGAATTTGCGGGCAGAGCGAAAATTATCCCCACAGGGTTTAATCACCAGATCCCGGCAAACATTGTCATGTTTACCATGTTGGTTGTTTTTCTTTACGCCGGGCATTCTCTTATTGATGAAAAAAGAGCAGGTCTTTTGCGCCGCATAAAAATTGCACCCGTCAGTTTTGAACAGTTGTTTTTGGGCAAGTTGCTGGGAATAACTCTGGTGGGGTTAATACAGGTGGGGATTTTATTGTTCCTGGGTCGGTATCTTTTTTCAGTGAATTATGGAAATGCACCTGTTTCACTAATACTTCTTGTCATCTTGTTTTCCGTCACCATTGCCGCAATGGCTTTGTGCATAGGGATGCTGATTAACAATGAAGAAAAACTTGTCGGCCTTTCCATTACCTTGGCTTTGCTGCTGGCTGCGCTTAGCGGCTGTTGGTTTCCTCTGGAGATCGCCCCGGCCTGGCTCAACACGTTTGCCAATTTTTTGCCCTCCGGCCTCGCCATGAAAGCTTTTCACAGACTGATTTCTTTTGGATTTGGATTCGAAAGAATCTGGCCCTATTTGGCCGGGCTTGCAGGATTTTCATTGTTTTTTATTTTATTATCCGAAAGGCTCCTTCGCCGACAAACTTAATCCGTGTGGACTATCGGGAAGAGTTGTGCTTATTATTGCTGCGTGGATTTCAATCTTTGAATAATCCAATTCTGACCCATGCACACTGTGGGGAATCATGAAAATTGTCAGGGTAATCAGGGCTGCAAACAATGTCCATGGCCTCGCTTTTTTATTTTTGATAATCGCAATCAGAGCAATGAGCCATACGACAAACGCAATAAGCGTTTTATTGTTGGTGATATCCGCCCCATAAGGAATGCCTGTCCAGGAAACGCCGAAAGCATATTTTTGTACAATCGGGCCAAGAATCAATCCTCCGATGAATAGCAAGCCGATCGTCCAAAGTGCATACGGTTTTAGGTTTGGGCTTGTTCTAAAAGATTCTATGCCGGTACGCGTGGACAACAGCATAGCAAAGAATATGAAAAAAATATGTAAGATGAGAACCGCTAACGGTACGGCGCCTTTAAATCGTGTGATAATCGTTTCGTTGCCCGGAATGGTAAGGATAGAGGCACCTTTTGCAAGCTCTATATAATATTCCAGTTTTCCCGTCGGTGGTTGGTGAGGCAAGGCTGCTTTTAATTGTTTTCCTTCCCGAACCAGTTTCTTGCGAGACCATTTTTCGTTCGTTTTGTATCGCTTGAAAATCAGAAAACCTGAAATTGATGTATCCGGAACTGTAATGACAACAGGCTGATCTCCTTCGCCGCCATGACTGCGCAAGAGCTTGTAAGTAATTTTACTGCCTGTTATTTCGTTTGAACCTTTGACAGGGTAGGTCGGTCCGGTCTTCCACTGGTAAACGGCGGAGGCCAGAGTAATCAGAATCGCCAGAATCCATAATCCGCTTGTTCGCATTTTCATTCTCT
>JAACEJ010000267.1 GCA_011682565.1 Actinomycetota bacterium
AATTGAAAAGTTGGTGTGCATCATCGGCAAAATTAAATTGACCGTACTGTTCAAAACTCGTTATGCCCTGAGACCAAACAAAATAGAAGGTAGAGCCTGATTTGTATTCCCAGCGCAGAACCAGATTCGATTTGAATTGACGGTAGTTAAAATCATTATTCCAGGGAACTGCGGCATCCTGGATTCTATCTCTGTAAACGGGCGCTCGCGGGTCTTTTACTGTATGAAATTTTAAGTAATGACCGACGGTAATATAGGGCATTCCGTAATATTGTAATGTTAAATTTGGTGTGAGGGTCAGATTCGCTCTTATTGTTGAATAAAAAATGCTTCTGTCCAGGCGTCCCAAAACGTAATTGTTATTTAGAAATTTTGTTGACAGAGGAATGTATTGCAGATCGTTTATTCCTGATGCATAGTTGAGTGAAACTGAAAAGTCGAATCGCCCAAGGGGTCTTACCAAAACAGCAGGAGAGATCGACCATGAAGAAAACCTGCTTTCCCATTTTTCATACGTACCGTTTAGAGTGATTTGCAGGGGTTTTCTATTGTCCGTCTGCAGCCGATAAAACGTACTTGTATGAGCGGGAAGGAGAAAAGCCGGCCCGCCGCGCAACAATCCGGTGTCGAGATTTTGTTGGTTTCTGGTAAGCCAGAGTTGAAAACTCCAATAGTTTATGAATTGCGCAGACAGCGCGAACTGGACGCCGTTTCCGATAGCTGTAGCAGAATTCAAAATACTTCCAAGCTTTGGATGAAACGCTGTATGTTCTCAGTATAATTCCGGGTGTGTATTCATTGTAGCCCAGCCAAACGAAAAAAGAATTAAAATCCGCTGTTTGCATAAAACCAATGTCATTGATTTCAAATCCCGGGCTGCGGGTGACGCCACCGACGGCCCATTTCCAATGTCCCGTACCGACTTTGCGTAAATTGAAGCGGCCGGCAAATCCGGCAAGATATGTCCGTTTAGGGTTGTATTTTAAATGTTCCACATCGGGCCTCTGATAATATCGGGCTGAAGACAATTGCTCCCTTTGTATGGCCAGCGTATCGCCGCTAATGTGGCTTCCCATGATGGAAAAATTGAACTCGTATGTATGATGCTCCCACTTGTGCGTCAAATCAATTCCCCCTGTCGTTGCCGTCCGGGGTAAAAGTTTTGCCAGTTCGCTTCCAGGTTGACGGTAAACATTGGTTGCCATGCCGCCCAGCACTGTTCTGCCTTGGTTAAAGTCGCGCTGGATTCGGCTGACAAAATAATTGCTCAGGGGTTCGACCACTTGCCGGCGTTTTGTATTTGCTTCATAGATTGTCGCTTGTTCCTCTTTTGTCATTGCATTCAAAATGCCGATAGACCAGCCGTTTTTTGTGCGCCCGCTGATCTTTGCTGCCCCGAGAATTGTTGTCGACGGCGGTTGTTCCACGCCGAATTCGAGACTGTTGCTGAGTCGCGTGTGCGGAATACGACCGATCCGGCGCGAATAAAACAAGTGTCCCCCGGCCATTCGACCCATACCAATGCCGACTTTATAGTTGAAAAGATTACTGCCTTCCAAAAAGAAGGGTCGTTTTTCATCAAAGTAAGTTTCGTATGCCGTCAAGTTGAATTCCGATGGATCCGATTCGACCTGGCCATAATCCGGGTTTATTGCCAAGTCCAGAGTTAAATTGTTTGGGAATGGATATTTGATCTCACCACCGATATCATAGGTGTTTAGCGGATTTTGAATATCGGCATGTCTTTCCGAAGGCGGTTTATTATGACTGGTGGCCATGGCGTAAGGCAGAATTTGCAGTGACTCGACGTTGTTTACCCTGTTCAGCCCTTCAAGAGTACCGAACAAAGAAACAAATCCGGCGGCATCTTTAGGTCTGGGACTCCAGTAAGAGGTTTCGTTGATTCTGGATACGACCCGCATTGCCTGAAAACCCCACGATAAAGAATCCTCTTTTGGAAATCGAAGTTGATTATAAGGAACCCTGAATTCTGCTACCCAGCCATTGGAATAAATATGCGTCGCTACATCCCAGATCGCATCCCAGTTTATGTCCTGGACATTGTCATTGGAGAGTCGAATGTCAATTTTAACATCTGCAGGATTTACCAGGAAGGCAAAGGCCGTCCTGCGGTCATGGTAGCTGTCCACTGCAAAACCCACCCAATCGGAAGGCGAATCCCGATCCCTGCGTGTCAGATATTTTTTAATGGAATTTGGTTTAGAGTCGTAGGCACGAAAAGCAATGTACAAAGCTTCATTGTCATAGGCTATCTGCACAAATGATTTCTGTGAGGCTATTTCCCCTTCTTCAGGTTCGTGTTGAATGAAATTTGAGATGCCCGGCAGGCGGTTCCATATTTTCTCGTCCAGTTTGCCGTCGATTTTTATTTTTTCTGCTCTGGTACGGTAAGCAATGGCAACTTTTTTCAAATGCGCCGGATATTTTTCTGCGGAAATTATCGGACACAAGGGGGTAAGAATTCCCAGCACAATTGTTGGTAAAATAATTTTTTGCTTCAAGAACTTTATTCGCATGGCCCCTCGTCGTTCACCGGAATATGTCCAATTGCATGATGCCTGTACATTTCGCAGGTAATTTACCAAAAAGCGCAAAACTTGTCAAGGAATCATTTGTTGAATTGTAATTGGTATAGACGATAGTAAATCCCACCCTGCTTTAGCAATTCCTGATGGGTTCCCCGCTCCCTGATTTCGCCTTTATGCAGCACTAAAATCCAGTCTGCGTGCTGTATGGTCGAGAGGCGGTGCGCAATGATTAATGACGTCCGAAACTCCATCAGTTTGTTAATTGCATCGCTGATCAAGTGCTCTGTTTCCGTATCGACACTTGAAGTTGCTTCATCTAAAATCAAAATTTCCGGTTTGAAGGCCAGAGCCCGGGCGAAGGATAAGAGTTGCTTCTGTCCGACCGAGAGATTACTGCCGCGTTCGCTCAGCTTGTGCCGGTAATTATGAGAATGCTTTTCAATAAATTTATGTGCATTCACGTTTTTTGCCGCTTCAACAACATCTTCAAAAGAAATGTCCTGGTTGCCGAGACGAATATTGTCCTCAATGTTACCGGAAAAAATGAATACATCCTGCAATACGACACCAATTCTTCTCCGTAACTCCTGGACTTTTAAGCGCGAAGTATCGACGCCGTCCATCAAAATTTTCCCCTGCGTGGGTTCGTACATTCTCGTGATCAGGCTGATGAGTGAAGTTTTTCCGGCACCTGTTGCGCCGACAACCGCGACTTTTTCTCCCGGTTTGATTTTAAATGATACGTTTTTCAATACATTATCGGTACCATTATAAGAAAAAGTTACATTTCTGAATTCTATCTCTCCTTTGGCAGGAGGGAGAGGAAGATAATTTTCGGGAACCATGATTTGTTCCGGAGTGTCCAGCAATTTAAAAATACGTTCGCTGGAAGCCATTGCCGCTTGCATGATATTATATTTGTCCGACAAATCGCGGATGGGTTGAAAAAATCGCTCGGAATACTGAACGAACGCGACAACAATACCCAGCGTTAAAGTATGATCGATTATCTTAATTCCGCCATACCACAAAATGAGCGCAAGCGCAAGCGAACTGATAATTTCTATAGCCGGGAAAAAGATGGCATAATAGCGAATAGTTTCAAGATGAGCTTCCTTGTAGGAATTATTCAATTCCATAAACCGGTCAAAGTTCTTTTTCTCGCGATTGAAAATTTGCACGGTGGTCATCCCGGAAATGTTTTCCTGCAAATAGCTGTTAATGCGCGCAATTCTCAATCGAATTTTACGATAAGATTCCCGCACCTTTTTTCTGAAAAGAAATGATGCGTAAATGATGAGCGGCAGCACCATAAATGTAAGAAGCGCCAATTGCCAGTTGAGATTGATCATAACGATAATGATGCCGACCAGCACAAATACATCTCCAAAAATAGCGACAACACCGCTGGAAAGCATATTGTTGAGCGTCTCGACATCGTTCGTTGTTCTCGTAACCAGACGCCCGACCGGGTTTTTATCAAAAAAAGAAAGCGGCAGTTTTTGCAAATGGGTAAAGATTTTCGCCCGAATGTCAAACATGACGTTTTGTCCGATCCAGGCAGTTAAATATTGGTGCACGAAACTGATGACGTATTGCACACCCAGGATTGCGAAATAGATCATGGCGATTAGCTTGAGACCATGCACGTTGCCGCGCGCTATGTAGCGGTCGATCGCGATTTTTGTGAGAAAGGGCCCGGCCAACTGGATTATTGCGGCAATGAGTAACAATCCCACTGCCAACGTGACTTTGGAACGATAGGGGTAAAGAAATTGCAGCAGCCTTTTCATCAACCGGCTGTCGTACGCTTTCCCCAATATTTCTTCTTCATGAAAATTCAATACGTTATAACTCTGCTAATGATTTTTCTAATTGCTGCCGTTCATAAAGATGAAAGTATAAACCTTTCTTCTTAAGCAGCGCCTCGTGGGTGCCCTGTTCGATGATTTTTCCTTCATCCAGAACAATAATAAAATCCGCATTGCGAATGGTTGAAATGCGGTGAGCGACAATGATGCTCGTACGGTTTTTCATCACTGTTTTGAGCTGTTTTAAAATTTCTTCTTCGGTATAGGTATCGACGGAAGATAACGCATCGTCCAGAATAAGAATTTTAGGGTGACGCGCCACCGCACGCGAGATGGCGGTTCGCTGCTTTTGTCCTCCAGAAAGTGTAATTCCTCTTTCACCGACAATCGTTTCAAATTTGTCCGGGAATTGATCCATATCGAGCTTGATTTGTGAAATTTCGGCTGCGGATTCGATTTCTGCAATGTCCGCTTTTTCCAGACCAAAGCCAATGTTTTCTGCCAAAGTATCAGAAAAGAGAAACGACTCTTGTTGGACGAATCCAATATTTTTGCGTAGCGTTTCAAGAGGTACAGCATTAACATCATTCCCGTCAATAAAAAGAGAAGCTTCCGGCACTTTGTATAATCGTGCAATCAGGTTCACTAGCGTTGACTTGCCCGAGCCGGTCGGCCCGATGATTGCCAAAGTCTTTCCCACGGGAATCTTCAAGTCGATTTTATCCAGAATTGGCGGGCCATCTTTTTCGTATTTAAAAGAAAGATTTTTAAACACGATTTCGCCTTGAATCTGTGTGATTGTTTTGTCTTTCAAAGGACCATCTGAAATATCCGGAGTTTCGTTCCAGATGTTCAACATGCGTTTAAGAGATGCAAGACCCTGCTGCCATAAATTAAGCACCCAGCCGAGTGCGATCATCGGCCAGGCCAGCATACTGAAATAGGCCAGAAATGCGACCAGTCCGCCGATGGTCATCTTTTTGTCGATCACCTGGATGCCTCCAACCCAGATGACGATCAGGATGCCGATTCCTAAAATGAACTCGATGTTTGTACGCAGCATGGCGCGAATTTTGGCTAATGACAAATTCCTTTTGACCAGTTCGCGGTTTAGCTTTTTAAAAACCCTGATCTCATTGTTTTCCTGGACGTAGGATTTGACGACTCTTATACCTGTCAGGTTTTCTTCAACTTTTGCCGTAACAGCGGCGAACTGCGCCTGAATGCGGCCAAATATCTTATGAATTTTGGCCAGTAATCGGTTGACAACTATGGCGACAACAGGCAGCGGTAGAATGGCCCAGAGTGCAAGATACGCGTCGATTTTGTACATCAGGACAACGGAAAATATTGCCACCAGCAATGTGCTGATAAGGTGCATGATACCGGGCCCAAGCATCGAACGGACGGCGTCGAGGTCGTTTGTTGCGCGCGCCATTAAATCTCCCGTTTGATGATGTTCATAAAAGGACGGTGAAAGCTTGAGAAGATGGCTGAAATAATCGTTACGTATTTCGTTCTCAATTTTTCGCGACATACCAATGAGTGTAATGCGCATGAGAAAACGGAAAAATCCTCCGAGTATCGTGACGACCACAATGGCCGCAGCAATTCCCGCAAGCACAAGCGTGGCCGACTGAAAGTGGGAGGGGCCGAGTATTTTGTAAATGAGTGTCAGCAGAAAATTGCTGTTTGAAGCTGATGTCGATTCAATATAATCGACCCCATAGCGCAAAATCCACGGAGACAAAAGCTGAAAAAAGACAGTGAAAATAATGAAAACAGTACCCGCAATCAATTGCCAACGGTAGTGGTTCAAATAGTAGGTGATGAAACGGGACGGTTTTGAAAATCTATTTGACATAAAAATAAGAAACAATTCATTAATAGTTTTTAGAAATTTTCCCGGGAGGACTTCCCGACAGTAAAAGTAGGGATTTTGTTTATTAATTTCAACTTTAATTACGAGTGTGTGAGAAAGCACGAACCCGGTTCAATTTAAAGAAGGTTTTCGCCGGAACCAATTGACTCTGAAATTACTCTAAAAGTTTAAATCTTGATCGGTATTTTACATTGCCGGACTGGATACTTTGTTTTACCGTGCTCCAATGATCAAGACTGCCCCTTCAGTTTTTGCTATTATTT
>JAACEJ010000268.1 GCA_011682565.1 Actinomycetota bacterium
TACATCTGAAATAATTTCAATACAATTAAGAGGAAAAATGAACGAACACTTTAATCCCTGGTCGAGCATTTGGTTAAAGCCAAAAGAAACGATCAGGACAATTATTGAAACAAACCCACGGCAAAACATAATGTTGCTTGCCTTTCTCGGAGGCATTGGCCAGGCGTTTGCTAATGCTGCTGCACAGGGAATGGGCAAATTTCTGCCGATTCCAACACTCATCACTGTCGTTTTTTTGGCAGGCCCATTGGGTGGACTTTTATATCTTTATCTCGGTGGATGGCTTTTGCAGATCATTGGTCAAAGATTTGGCGGCGGTGCAACCAAAGAAGAACTCCAGGCTGCTATTGCCTGGTCATGGGTGCCAATCGTTTCGACGCTGCCACTCTGGGGTGTCAAATATATTTTGTTTCGCAACGAGGTCTTTTCGCCGGAGAAAACGTTTACTCAATCTCAACCTGTTTTAGCTAACCTGCATTCACTCATAGGCTTTGTAGATTTTGTGATTATTGTGTGGTCTCTTTATATATTCTTTAATGCCGTGAGCGAAGTCAATCGCTTTTCCTTTGGACGCAGCATTGCAACAATTCTAATTGCCGGGCTGATTATAACAATTCCCAGCATGTTGCTGTTGGCATTGTGCGCACCCGCTCTTCATCCCATGTAGGAAATGGAAATGAAAACTCGAAGACTTTGTAAATCCGGGCCGGAATTATCGGAGATTGGACTGGGCGCCTGGGCCATCGGCGGTGCCTGGCGCTGGGGATGGGGAAAAACAGATGACAATGAATCCGTCCGCACAATTCATCGCGCTATCGACCTCGGCATCAATTGGATCGATACTGCGGCCGTGTACGGTTACGGCCATTCCGAAAAAGTTGTCGGCAAGGCGCTGAAAGGCAAACGTGCCCAAATCATCGTGGCTACCAAGTGCGGATTGGTGTGGAAGAAAAAAACGAAAGGCCCGAACGATCTTTCCCCGCAAAGTATTCGTTCCGAAGTGGAAGACAGCTTGCGGCGTTTGCAAACGGATTTTATCGATCTTTACCAGTTTCACTGGCCTGATCCAAAAGTACCGGTGGAAGATTCCTGGGCCGAAATGAACAAATTGCAGGAGGAAGGCAAGGTGCGCTGGCTCGGTGTTTCAAATTTTGATGTACCGCTCTTAAAACGCTGTGAAGCTATCCGGCATGTGGACTCGTTACAGCCGCCCTACAATATGCTGAACCGAAGTATCGAAAAAGAAATATTGCCCTATTGCCTGGAGAATGAAATCGGCGTCATTGCATACAGTCCGATGGCCTCCGGAATACTGACGGGGAAATTTGATATGGCCAAAGTTACCGCTGATGATTGGCGGCAAAAAAGCCCGGAATTCAGAGAGCCGGCTTTTTCGCAAAAACTTGCATTGGTGGAAAAGCTCCGGCCGATTGCCGCAAAATATGGCAAAACCGTGGGGCAATTAGCCATAGCCTGGGTTCTGAATAATCGCGCTGTAACGTCTGCAATTGTCGGTGCGCGGCGTGTTGAGCAGGTTGAAGAAAATATTAGCGGCTCTGGTTGGAATATTGAGAGAGAGGATTTGGAAACGATTGGGGATTTGTTGGATGGATGGTATTCGTCGTAGATGAATAATGAGATTTTTTTCAGAAAAATAGATCTACGCAAATCGACCCCTTCCGAGTATTTAAAAAAAGAAAATATTTGTTGCATTTATATGGCATCATGGGATGAGGGGTGAACGGTGGAGTTGACCAAAGTATGAAAAAAATTGACAAGACCAAGCTAAGCATCGCTTTTACAAATAAAGAATTATGCACCCGCAGCGGAACATGCATCGGTATTTGTCCAACGAACGCATTATCAATTGGTAAAGATTTTTATCCGGAATTAGACCCTGGAAAATGTATTGAATGTGGCTTGTGCGCAAAAACATGCCCCGGGGGGAAAGTGGATTTTTCCGAACTTACCCAAACTACTTTTGGCCATAACAATGTGGCGGAAACATTTGACGGCCATGTGCAGCGTATCTATGTTGGCCACGCCGGTGATGCACGGATTCGAAAGGGCGGCGCCGGTGGCGGCGTCGTTACAGCATTACTTTGGGATTTGCTCAAACGTGGTGTTGTAGACGGATGTGTCGTTACACGCATGAACCCTGAACGTCCTTGGCACGGCGAGGCATTCATTGCCCGCACTTTTGAGGAATTGCTTGCCAGTCAGCAATCAAAATATATCATCATCCCGGTAAACGCAGTTTTGCAGGAAATTCGCAAGCAAAAGGGCAGGTTTGCAATTGCTGCTCTTCCATGTCAAATTCATGGCCTGCGCAAAGTACAAAAGGAAAAGCCCGCATTTATGAAAAGAATCCATGCGATCATTGGCCTTTTTTGTGCATCGTCGCTGGAGCCGTATGTTGCTGCGGAATTAATGCAGTGCCGCAATATTGATCCACAGGATATAAAAAATTTCAATTTTCGCGGCGGTGAATGGCCGGGAAAAATTCGCGCAATTATGAAAAATGGTCAGATTAGAAATTTACATTATTCCAATTTTAAAGACGGCGCGATTAATTATCTCACTTATCTCTACAGTCCTTTTCGCTGCCAAACCTGCGTTGATGGTGTGAGTGAGTTTGCGGATATTTCCGTAAGCGATGCCTGGACCCGGGATGAAGCCGGCAACTATCTTTTTCAATCTCAATCTAAATTGCTGGCGCGCACGGATTTGGGTGTGCGGATTATGGAAGATGCCATTGCTGCCGGCAGCCTGGTTGCACGGGATGTGAGTGATGATAAAAATTATCAAACGCACAAGTTGCACACCAAGAAAAAAGGCCTGAATGCGCCCATCCGTGTTGCCCGGCTTCTTCACCAGGGAAAGGCTGTTCCGATTTACGATCGTCCCGTGCCGGAAACAACAAAAGGAGAATTGCGCGCCGAACGACTCGAATCGTTTATCATGTCTCTGGGCCGCCGCCGGGCGACAAGATTTCCCCTTTTCAAGTTTCTCACATCCTGCTATGGAATCCTTTTTGTGAAAATCAGACAGTATATTAAAAGCCGAAAATACAGAAAAAAATAAACTTTGTATTATTTGATGAGCAACTGAATGATGATAGGTATATATCCGCTCTGTGGAAACAGGTTTATTGCGCCCTGGAGAGTATGAGCCAGGTAACTTGCTGTCAAGAGAAAAATACCAATCAATGTGATGAGAAATAATGGAACTCCCAGCGGTTTTCTAATTAATTTGCGCGAGTATTTCATAAGTGGATATAACAATATCACATTCTGGGAAAAAGGATGCACCGTCCGTGAAATATCACGCCCCCCAGGTGCAAATCTGAGATACTTTCGAAAGGAGAGGAAAACAGGAGCCTGGTGAGGCGTTCAAAAACAATTGTATTTTGTCATGAAATAAACCTTGTAAATTTTGATCTTTTCATCCAACTACAATTTTGTAACTAACCCTGTCCCATAAAGTTCCCATTCGTGATTAATGAATTTTTAAAAAGAATATTTTGACTTTTTGATTGTTATAATTAGCACTTGTTTCTCGTTGCAGCATCAAATCCGATGTTAAAAATCCTGATGCTATAATACAGATTGGCTATTTCCCATTTTATGGTTCAATTTTAGCTACAGTATGAAAAATGCAAGACAACAAACAACACTTTAATTGGGAACATAATTATGAAAAAGAAATATTATTTTTTGTTTATACTACTTGCATCCTGTTTATTTACGTTAAATATCGCATGCAACGTGCAATCTCCCAAAGCACCCCAATGGGATTTGCCCGTCAATATCCCCCTTGTGGACAGCACTTTTACACTTCAGGAACTGGTGAAAAACACCGACGACATCCGGGTTTTAGAAAACGGCCTCGTTGGCCTTCATTATGAAGGCGAGTTTGATACCACAAAAGTTGGCGATCAATTAACTCTCCCCGATGTGGCCCATTCTTACGAGGTTGCTTTTAACACATTGGAAATTCCGGAAATCGCTGCTGCTTTCGGTCAATACTATTTTTTTCAGCTTTCATCAGATGCAGTCACAAAAGACGGACAAACTTCGACAGTCGACGCTTTCACCTTTAATAATGTTGAGGGGCTTTCGTTTAGTTCTTCGGAACTCGTCGCCACAAAGATCAGAGAAGGTAGCGCACGACTCGTCATAAATAATCAACTTCCTGTCCCACTTCAAAACGTGACTTTTACATTAAAAGATCAGACCACCGGCGATGTCATCCTCGAAACTTTGGTTGCCGATATTGCTGCATCTGCCACGACAAATCATGAGTTTGATGTTTCCGGTAAAACAATTTCTTCCAATACGGTTTGGATTATCTCCGGTAAATCTCCTGGCTCAGGCGATGCATCCGTAGTTATCAGCAAAAATGCACCATTGAATGTTTTGATGAAATTGTTTAATATCAAAGTAGATGAAATCGACGCGCGATTACCGGCCATCGACATTAATGAGACCGACAATCTGAAATTGGATGTTGGGGCCGGTATTAAAGAGGCTGCATTTCAAAGCGGACAAGCCAGTCTTAAAGTTGTCAACACAACGCCGATCCCTGCAAGACTCAGTTTCACCCTGAATGAACTTTTAGACAAGCGAACCAACTTGCCGATAAGCTTCACAATTGATCTTGACGCTAAAGGAACATCCACAACAAATTATGATCTTTCGGAATATGTTGCAAAAATGAAGATCGCTGCACCGGGAGAAGTTCAAACCACGCCTATTACGGTGACCGGTAAAACTTTTGAGACCACTGATGGCCCTGTTAAAGTCCAGGCCGGAAACGGTTTTAAGATTGATTTTTCCATGAAAAATATTGTGCTGGATTATATCGAGGGATGGCTTGCGGAGCATCAAGTGGATTTAACGACAACGGAATCGACGATCAATTTGCCGGAGAAATTTGGAGGGCTTGAAGGTATCAAAATCGGCGATGGCCGATTAATGATTACTATTTTTAATACAATGGGGCTTCCCATTCGTTTTGAAGGTTCAATTGAAGGAACAAGTGAATCCGGCAAAACGGCTACATTTCTATTGAATGAGAGCATTAATCCCGGACAAAACGGCAAGGAAGTAGCGACAATAATTCCGCCGTTCACACCGGAAAATAGTAATATTTTACAGTTCATCAATTTGCCGCCAAAACGAGTGTTGGCTGATGGTAAGGCCTGGGTTGGAGATGGCACTACAATTGGCCGGGTTTCCCGAGACGATTATGTGCGAGCAAAATACGTGCTCGAATCTGCATTCAAGGCTTCATGGGAGAGTCGAACAATCAATGCGGATACAACCGAATTAAGCGTTTTGCCGCCGGATTTCACTGGAGTTAAAGATGATAATATAACGACTCTGAATTCGGATGTTACAAAAGATTTACAAAAACTGGAACTGCACGCACAAATCGAAAACCATTTGCCTATTGGCGTGGGAATCCGGTTTCACTTTGCCACAGACTTGAAAAATTTGGACAAAAATCCCGATCTTGTTTTGGGACCGATTGATCTGCCGCCGGCGCCTGCCGATGCAAATGGCGTCGTCACACAAGCGGTCAGCAAAGAGTCCGTGCTTTCAATCGGGGAAAACGATGTCCGGCTTTTTCAAAATACATCTGATGTTCCGAAACCACTTTTCATCGCAACAGAAGTATTGATTTACAGTACTAACGGAAAAGAAGTTCAGGTATTTGCAACAGATTATGTAAAAGTTCGGGCTTTTACGAGAATTGTCAACAGGATTGGGAATGAATGATTCAGGATCTTTTCTTCTTCTGTCCCAGG
>JAACEJ010000269.1 GCA_011682565.1 Actinomycetota bacterium
AAGATTTTGTGCGATCTTTTTATCGAATAGCAAATCAGACGAATCGGTTCCGGCATCGCCTTGCCAATTTTCTATGGCAAGTAATAATATTTCCGATTTCACAAAATAATCGCTCATCAGTTTCAAGTCCGTCGGTGTAATCACATAGGCGGGGATGGGTGCAAGTGTTGCTTTTTTCGCTATCTCAACCGAAGGAATAAAAACAAGTTTGCCGATAAAAACACCAAAGATGATCAAAGCAAAGGCCCCGGCAAGCCGCAATGTGAGCTTTTGAAAATGAGGAAAAAGATTCCATCGGCGTTCTAACTTGCTAAATATTGCAACAGGACTGGTTTTGCCCGGAAAATATTTTTTTAAATAATTTCTGTAATCCCGCACTAGTTCTTTGGAAGGCTTTGGCCGCTGTCGCGCTGAAAGAATCTGATGGATAGCAACCAGTTTCTCAAGCCGAGCAGCACATTGTTCGCATGTTTCAAGATGCGCTTCAAGTTGGTGTCTGCTTTCGACAGCCAATTCGTCCTGCAAATAGTCCGGCAATAATTTTTCAAACTTGCAGCTTTTCATAACTCTCTAAACGATCCTTTAACGAATCAGGTAATTTCCATATTGCCTGAATAGAAAAGTTAAATACTATTTATTAACCCTTAACAAGCATAAAAATCTAATCAGGTTTGTATTCACCAAGATATTTCTTCATGTGAGCAAGTGCTCTAAAAATATGGATCCGAACCGTACTTTCGGCACAGCCCATGACTTCCGAGATTTCTTTTGATGATTTTTGGTGATAATATCGCAAAATAACTGCGGTTCTTTGGTTAAAAGTTAAATGATCAAGCGCCTCATTAATCTGCCGCCCCAACTCTTCCTGGTCGACCCGCTCATTCGGCAGGTACGCAACCGAATCAGGAATTTTGCTCTTTCGGTCAAGATCGCCGGTTATGATTTCCTCCAACGATCGAACCGGAGTTCGCTTTTTCCGTCTGTGCGTATCGATGGCAAGGTTGTAAAGTACGCGATAAAGCCATGTAGAAAATTGGGCGCGCTCCTGAAATTGAGACAGCTTTATAAATGCTCTCAGGAACGTCTCCTGAGCGAGGTCTTTTGCATCCTCATAATTTCCCATGAGATCGTAGGCCACATACAGCATTTTTTGATGATATTTTTTAACCAGCTTTCCAAATGCATCTTTATCACCTGCTTTTGCTTTTTGGATGAGCCGTTCTTCTGATTCATTCATGAACTATCTCAAACGGAAAAGGAGAGCGCCTAAGAACCTGCTCTTTGCTTTGACGACACCTGCTCCTTTTTGTTTACAGTTTCATTTCCCGTCGAGCGGGATTCTGAACAATCTTATTTCTTTTGTTTGTTTTTTCGTAGCAACCTCGGCATAAACCCACAGCTCGTTATCGACCCACATAAACTGTGAATATCTCCACGTATAAAAACGTGTTGGGGTTGAACTGACCACTAGGGGAGAATCGGGCGTCAGGTCAATGATATGATGTAGATCGAATGTGAAACCAACGCCGGTAGCAATATTGTAAACAGGATCGTACCATTGGATGTTTGAACCCTCGTAGAAAAAAAGATACCCTACTCCCAGGGGAAGGACGGAACCGGGGCGGATAAAAAAGTCATGCCAGCCGGAAAGGTCCATGATCGGCTTTTTGGGATCACCGACCGGCGCCCACTTTTCGCCGTCCACACTGCGAAAATGAAACAACCGCTCGTTTTGCCGGACGTAGCCGGTGACGTAGCAATGAAAATAGCCGTCAGCATAAATGATATAAGGATCCTTGTATTCCAGCACTGTGATGTCACGATCGAACGTTTTGGGAAAAGGCTTGATGACAACATACGCACTTTTCGGTTCAAAATCTTTGGGATTATTTACGTCCTGCAATTTGAGGATAGACCAGGGACCGTTGTGCCACGGGCCGCAGAGATAAAGTTTGAATTTCTTTGTCATCGGATCGATGAGCAGAACAGGTCTTTCAAAACCGGGTATAGGAACAGCCTGACGCGGGATACGCAGCACTTTGGTAAAATGGATGCCGTCTTTGCTGTTGAGGATTCTTACTTCGTATCCTCTTTTTCCACGTGGTTGATCCGTGGAGCGCATGCGGCAGGCCAACCAAAAAACACCCTTTCCATCCCGAACAACCGAAGGTGCACCGGCCCACCACTGCGGCTTTTCCTGATCGGGTTTTAAAATGACATCATACTTTTGAAATTTTTCTGCGATCAGACGCAAGTTTTCCTTAACCTGCGGTATAGCGCCATTCCATGGGTGCTCCTGCGCAAAAGCAACAATAACATGGCCTGCCAACAAAACAATAAAAAAATAGCGCAAAACGTGCAGATTGAACTTCATTACTATCCTCCCAAATATGATATTAATCAGTTTCAAGTTTGTTAAACCAGTTCCTTTTCAAAAATACTGAAGTGACAATCATAACAAATATTGAAATCCACATTACTTTAAAATTCTGAAAGACGAGATAAAGAGGCATCAAAAGCCAAGTCATTTGCCAGATAATACCGACGGCAACGTTTACCATATCGCGTTTAAATGCAGTATTTCTTTTGAAATTCGGATTGTCTTCAATAACTTTTTCATGGATCGGCTTCCAGAATACCCATGGTTTTATTGATGAATAAAACTTTTTGAGAATGGCTTCATCTTCAGGGGCGGAAAGCAGGCTTGCAATCACACAGGCAATACCGGAAAGCAACAAAATAAATGGAAAAGCATTCAAAGCAGAAAGCGCAGGAAAAAAAACAGGGAAAGCCAAAGCGACCACAATCCCCACGATCATTCCCCAAAAGTAACCGTAGCCGTTGAAACGCCACCAGTACCATTTGAGAAAATTGGGAGCCGTGTAACCACCCCAAAGTCCCGACACGATCCATAGCATGACCGAATTGATCGACTTGGCCATAAAACCAAAACCAATCCCCACGACAACAATGACAATGGATGCGATATAGCTCATAATGACGTATTGCCTGTCCGATCCATCCGGATTAATATAATGTTTATAAATGTCATTTACGAGATAGGCAGCTCCTGCATTCACCGTGGAATCAAAAGTGGACATGAACGCGGCCAACAGCCCGGCGATCATGAATCCTAACAGACCAACCGGAACAAAATTATTGATAACATAAGGCAAAATCATTTCAAAATCGATATTGCTGCCCATTGCCCGCATTTGTGGACTGAAAAAAACAAGTCCCAGAACAGTAATCCCGCCGATCATGATCCACCTGGGGAATAACACGATTGAAACAAAACCGCTCATAAGCGCCGATTCTTTCGCAGTCCTCGTCGCTAAAACCCGCTGCATGTCATAATTTGGTGCCGGCCCGGCCATGCTGATCAGAACACCTTTGAAAAGCATCATCATAAAAATAATAGTAAAAAACGACCAGCCGTCTGCAACAATTTTATCGTTTACAGCGGGGATTAAAGAAGACCAGTCCAGATGAAGTTTCCAGCCGAAAAACAGACCGCCCCAACCATGCGGAACGTTCGCAGCAATCTGCAACGGACTTGTCTTAACCATCGCAATGATGCCAATGAAAACAGCCGCAATGCTCAGGATGATGAATTGGATGACATCCGTCAGCACGACGCTGTACATTCCACCCATAATAACGTAAATCGTGGTGATTCCCATAAACAGCACGGCGTACATGTTTGCAGATAAATGCCATGGCAAAAATACGGAAGCAAACTTGCCGATTCCCTGGAATCCATAGGCCAAAAATCCTATAACGCTGACCAGGGCAAAAATCACTACAACCAATCGCGCCAATTCACCGCCACGTCTCTCGCCGAAACGCGTTGTCATCCATTCTGCTCCGGTAAGAACGTTCGATCGTCTGATCCAAACAGACAAATACATCATAAGAAAAATCTGATTAAATGTCGGCCAGAGCCATGGCAGCCACGCCCCTTTCATACCGTACACAAAAATAATGTACACCAGCCACATTGTGCCGGTGATGTCGAACATTGACGATGCGTTGGAAACGCTCAGGACATACCACGGGACGGTTTTGCCACCAAGGAAATAGGAATCGATATTCTGAGCAGCCCGTTTTGAAATAAGAAAACCGATAAAAACCACTATGACAAGGTAGGCAATAATGATTGATATATCAACGACGTGCATTTCCATAGAGTCATCCAATCCACTGGTTGAAATTTCAAAAGGAATCAAATATCTCGTCTTGACAAAATAATAAAACTTTCCAAAGAAGCAAGCGTTTCAAACCCTTTAAAACCTGGTATGCGCGCCCGGCATACTACCATGACTATGAATGGAAATGAAAGTAGTTGCAGCTAGTACAATCAAAAAGAGAGCAATGATGCTGATCCAGCGTTTCCAGGATTCCCGGTGCGACGGAATAAACGCCTGCGAACTTTTCCCTCGCGAACGGAGCCACATTATGAGTGTTATGAAAAGAATAACCCAGTACAGGTATTGCTCCAATTGCTTCACGCCAACGGAAAAGAATAAAAGTTTTTTAATTTCACTGAAAATGAGGTAATATATCGTTACTGCGAAAAGGAAAAACGGAGCAAAACTTTCTGTTGTTTCTTCGCTGCTGACAAAGCGCTTGTAGGTCATTGCTACGCCAATTACAAAGATTAAAACAACAAGCCATGCCACAGCAACCTGAGTGTGAGCAAAAGAAAGCGGATTTGCCATTCCCATTCGTTCCGCGCCCTGGACAAAATCCTCTAGTTCCATCGACTGGATAATATTTGTCCCGGGAATGACGAAAAGCAAAAACAGGAGAGCAAGCCAATTTGCCGCTTTCGATGGCGCGATGCTTTCCGGCCATTCGCGCGTAAAAACACCATAAGCCATACCCAGGCCGCCGCAAAATCCCAGAGTGAACTCCATGACATTCCACCAGTTAAAAGACAGGCCGGTTACATTTCCCATGGTTTGCAAAAAGTTGCCTAAAGCAAATCCGAACCCGGCGCCGAGAGCAGAGTACCCGGCAACGCGCAGGGCACGATGAAAACCGTTTCTGTAGAGGAACCATGTTAACGCCAGCGAAGCACCAAAACAGGCAGCCCACAATTCTGAGCGCGGCGGTGTCATATTCCATCCAAATTGTGCGATGAGAACGTACCATGCAAGCAACCCACCGGCAGTCATTTCTGTGAACAAGGAAGCCCATGCCGGTTTATTCGTATTTGTCGATTCCAGGCCAAGGCCAAAAAGCCCGCCGCCGAGAAATCCATACAAACCACCGATGACACCGAGCATGGCCAGGCCATAATAAACATTAGCAAAGTCCGTCCCCCTGCCGATACCAACGATAATGCCGTAACTCATCATTCCACCGGCACCCCAGCCAATTCCTGTCAGTACGGCAAGTGGCGCAAGCCGCAATGCCCAGTCCTTGCGTTTTGAAGCGACAATAATCGCCAACGCGCCCATTGCTCCTGCCCAAGCCGCACCGTGTTCGTGTCCAAAGTGTCCGCGTATTGCCCAGCCAAGCCCAAGAATAAGGGCAGTGAAAATAATTGCTGATCGTTTGCTCATGGGACAGTCCTTTCCGGTTTAAAGATTATTGAATTTCAAGTTAACTAATCTAGGATAAAAATTTTACTGACAAATGCAAGGCAATAGTTTCATCTATGGAATCGGTCGGCGTGATTCTCGGTTTAAAGGTTTGAATTTTCTTTGGAGGTAAACAGTATTTTATGATAAATAAAAACCTGACCATCAGAATTGTAGGAGAATCAGACGAAGATGTCGTTTCCACCGCGAAA
>JAACEJ010000270.1 GCA_011682565.1 Actinomycetota bacterium
GAAAATACATTTATCAAGGATTGGCTGCTTCTCGGACCGCTCCCCAATTGTCCGGGATGTTCGATCGTTAATTTCAAGCACGGCAAAAACTGCAAAGGTTTTTATACGGATTATCTGAAATCCACTGGCGGCGAGAAAAAAGCAGTTCCGAAGGAAGGGATGGTCGTTCGTGTACCGCAATTCCATCTTGAACGAAAATGGTTTTCTTATCACAGTACAACCGACAAAATCCCTCTGAACGATATTTTGTCGCCCAATGATCTAGTGGTCGCGTATGCTTTCAGGCAAATTGACTCGCCAAAGCAGCAAAAAGTGATTCTTGCCGTCGGCAGTAATGACGGCGTTAAGGTCTTTCTCAACGGGGAAAAAATCCACGAGGTTCATCCGGTAAACGGCCGCTGGCTGCAAAAGGATAACGATTATGTCCCTGTGGTTCTCAAAAAAGGAATGAATAATCTGCTGCTCAAAATCGACGAGGGCGCCGGTGATTTCGGCTTTGTCGTTCGTTTCTTAAATTACGATTCCACTCTGGCGAAAATTCGCAAAAATATTGACAAACACAAGCAACTGTCGTTGGTTCCGCAAAACGACAGTTTGGTTTGCCGTTTTGGGCAACCCTATCGCATCTCGGTGCTCAATCCGGGCGGAAAAGTTCATGTCCGGGTTATCCACGAGAAATCCGGAACGATCTTTGAAAGTAAAGTCGCACCCGGCGAGGATTTTATCATCCCCTTGAAAAACCTGCCAAAAGGTTTCCTCACTGTCCGCGCAGAATTTTCTACACCCGGGGACGGGGTGATTGTTTCGGAAATGCGCTATTTTAACGGTTTGCTGAAACGCCATCCGCGCGTTGCCATGCTCAACGAAAACGGATTTCCTTTACTTGAGAAGGATAAAACGTTTTTCCCGATAGGAACGTACGGTGCGCCGGTTGAGGATTACGGCGTACTGAAAAAAGCGGGGTATAATTTTGTCGTCGCCTCGATAAATGATTTGGATAAAGTGCAGCAAGCCGGACTGAAAGCGGCGGTTCCGGTTCATGGTTCCAAAGAGGATGGATTTAAAAATGTGCGCGAGACCATTGCAAAATACAAAAATCATCCTGCCGTTCTCTGCTGGATGCTTTACGACGAACCGGCTTACAATCGCGCCGATTTGCTGGACATTTACAAACTGTACAACATCGCCTACCAGTCCGATGCAGTGCATCCTTCCTATCTCGTCATCACCACGCCGACGGCCTACACGACATACGGCCGCTGCTGCGATATCCTTTCGGTTGACACGTATCCTGTAACCAATGGCGTCATCACCGAAGTGGGAAAAAATATTGCCAAAGCGTGTCGGGAAGCGGACGGGGATCAGCCGGTGTGGCATTGCGGGCAAATGTTTCAATGGCCGGCGCAGCGGCGTCCCACAGTTCAGGAGCATCGTTTTATGACCTGGCTTGCTCTCATGGATGGGGCCAAGGGATTGTTGTGGTACACTTATAAGGGATTCGGTCAATATCTGCCGCAGGACGATCCGGTTTTGTGGAAAGCGCAAAAACAGCTTTTAATACAGGTGAAAGAACTGGAGCCGCTTTTTATGGCAAAAGGATTCAGCAAAGATATTCAAACCGTAGATAAAAATGATTCGATCTGGGCGGTGCTTAAAACATGTTCTCTCGGCACTTTTCTTCTGACCGCCAATCTTTCCAAGACAACATCATTTGAATCCAAATTTCAAGTGAAAGCAAACGGAAAGATAAAAGTTTATTATGAGAATAGAGAAATCCTCATGACCGACGCTACTTTTAGCGATCGGTTTGAGCCACTGGCGGTTCATATTTACAAGCTGCCGTAGCGTTTAAATGAATTATGAATGACAGCAGATTATGCAAATTTGCACGTTTCTTAGAAGGCGCCTGAGGCTCGTGAAAAAGCAACGAACCTGATTTAATAGGAAAAAGTTGAATTATCGTAATAAAAAGATTGATTTACGAACAAGGATTTACGATTTTTGATTTATGAAGGAATACACTGTGAACACATAAATCTCACTATTCTGTTTTGAAATGGTATTGCCGTTAATCATCTTGTCCTTAATTATTTTGTCTTTTTTGAGTTCGTAGAATCAAGTTTCATGAAAAGAAAGACAATACTCGTTGAAATACAAGTCTTTTACTCCCGGTATTGAAACTGTCGGTTAATTCCCACAATCACAATGAAACCAAAACAGAGGAACAATCATGAAACGGATACTTTTTTTTGTCGCTCTCTTTATTGCCCTGCACTCCTCCTTTGCAGAAGACATTCTTTACTCCTGGGATTTTGCCACGGAAGGGAACAGCGAAGGGTGGCGACCGACCCATGATTTGACTGCTTTTAGCGTGATCGGCGGCGTGCTTAAAACCACAAGCACAGGTGCGGATCCTTACATGCACGGTCCGAGCGTAAACATCGACGCTGCCAAGTATTCTTATTTAAAAGTCAAAATGAAAGTCTCCGCCGGCTCTTCTGCCGAATTCTTTTGGACTTTGCAGGGAATGGCCGGTGAGCAGGCGGGATACGAGCAACCTTTCACCCTGACCGCTGATAATCATTTTCATGAATACCTGGTGTATGTTGGAAAACACGATAAATGGAAGGGCAAGGTCATTCGTTTGCGCCTTGACCCGACGACGGTTTCCGGCGCGAAAATTGAAATCGACTATATTCAGGTGCTTTCCCTGGGGCCCCGTTTGGAAATTAAAAATTTAGGCGCGGATGTTTTGCTGCCCAAAACCGGCGAACTTTTCAACATGGGCTGTGAAATAGAAAATACCGGGGATAAGGACGTGCAAGCCATCAGCAGCCGTATTGTTTTACCGGATGGTTTGGAATTGCAGAATGCAGATACGAGCCAGGTGAAAGACTCGTTATCGCCCGGCGAAAAATACGAGTTTCACTGGCCGGTCAAAACCACTGCACCGGGGAATTATGCGGCATCCGTCAATATTACTGCGGCTAATTTACCGGATACGCTACGAGCCCATGTCTCTGTCAATGTTGAATCACCGCTCTCCGATTTGCCGCCTGAAATTCCGAACGAAGTGCAGGCGTTCCAATACAACCCGCATTTTTGGATTTTGCAAAATGCCCGTGTTCGCTTGGTCTTTTCCGATTTGCAATATTTCAGGCTTTTCGTGGCGAAAAACGAAGAGTGGTTCTTAATCGGAGCCAGCCGGCCGATTTCCCGTATTGAATACCAACTGGACGGCCTGCAATATAGCGTCCCCTTGTTGGCGGATTCCCTCAGTATACTTTATTCTTCGCCTGATTCCGTTATGTTGGCACTCACCGGTCGATATTCGGATTCCGGGGGTGGAATCTGGAGTTTTCAATTCCGTTTTGGGCTGGGTCGCGGAAAAAGTCATCTTACAACTGCGTACCAACTTTCGTGTTCTCAGGAACGGGAGCTTGCACAGTTTACCGGCCCCTCGATCTATTTGGGAGAAGGCAGTTTTGCCGATCAGTTTGATGAGGCCATTCTCCCCGGCCTGGAGTGGCTTGTTAAAGGCGAACATTCTTCCAGCACGCTCGATGCCCATCCACCCATTAATTTGCGCTTTGCCCCCAATCCTTTGAAAATATCGGCGCCGATCATGGCTGTAAATTCCGACAGTATAACCGCAGGAATAATCTGGAATCCGCAGCAGAAATGGGACGGTGTGCACACACATCCTGCCATCGAATTTTCGGTGCCCAACTGGCTCGAAGGACAAAAGAACCACAAGCTCGGTATGATGCTTCCGTCTATACCGGATTATGTTGCCGAAAACCTTTCCCAGCCAACCAAACCTTACGCACTAAAGCCGGATCAAAAAATTTCAATGAATGCGAAATTGTATGCGTTCAACAGCACATCGGCGCTGGATGCTTTTGATTACTATTTTAAGGTCAGTGGCCCTCCGACTTTACAACCCATGGCCAGGCCGCTCGATGATGAAATGGCGCTTTGCCGGGCCGGCTTTCAGACTGTCTGGAATGAATCGAAAAAAGGATGGCAACATGCCATGGGTTCCAATTGGTCTCATCAGCCTTATCCGGGATATGCTTTTTTGCAATACTTTGACAGTATTTTATCCGATAATCCGAACATCAGGGAAAATCTACAAAACCGTGTTAAAACAGTTGAGAAAAAGATTTTGCGCAACTCCGGCGAGGCGGGCCTGGCCAGCCGTGGCGGTTGTCACATTGCCGGTTGGCAATTTCCTTTTTACGTCGGTCACCTGGATGGCGCACTTGCCGGTATGAAAAGTGAGCCGACTGCCATTCTCTTTTCTCAAACCGCAGATGGCGGCTGGCCTTTTAAGGGAAATGCAGAACTTGGAGAAAGAGGCAAATACGAGCTGGGAACGTGTGCTCATAATACATTTCTGCTGCTCTACTATTACCAAATAAGCGGGGACAAGACCTATTTCGATGCAGCAATAAAAGCTCTCGATTTTATGCAGCAATTCAAGGTGCCGCGGGGTGCACAAACATGGGAAGTACCCCTGCACACGCCGGATATTTTAGCCGCGGCTCATGCCGTGCGAGCTTATACAACAGCTTACAAAATCACGCAAAATGAAACCTATCTGCAACAAGCGCGATACTGGGCGCGCGCGGGTTTGCCGTTCGTTTATTTTTGGGCTGACCCTGATATTGTTACCATGCCGTTTGCCACGATTCCGGTTATGGGAGCCACTTTTTATACCCATTCCTGGTTCGGCATTCCCGTGCAGTGGAACGGGCTGGTCTATTCCCATGCACTCTTTGAGCTTGCAAAAGTCGACCCCGAACAGCCCCTGTGGCGCACTGTGGCGGAAGGAATTACGCGCAGCGCCATGTATCAGCAGGTTGCAGAGGGAGAGCGCGTCGGCACTTATCCCGACTCGTGGAATTTGTTCACAAACTCGCCCCAGCCGGTGTACATAAATCCGGAGGATATTATAAAAAATGTTCTTTTCCTCGCCGGCCACGATCCCGAGCTTGACAATGTCATCGTTAGCGCCGGTGTGAAAACAATTCACATAACCAGTGCTGCTAAAATTCAAAATGTACATCTGGATACATTAGAGCATACGCTGCAATTCCAAGGCGATTTTTTCCCGGGCGACACGTGTTACGTTCTCATTGCCGGAGTAAGAAAGGTGCCTTCTCAGATAATCATCAATGATGCAAGCCTGAACCATGTTGCTGATGTGGACGATAACCAACAAGGGTGGCAATACTCGTTTAACAATTATGTTATAATAAAAGTTGTTCAACCGGGAGAAGAACCGCTTTCGATAAAAATTACTAACCTCAAAACCTCGGTACAGAGAACGGATGAAAACAGCGGGGCTGTGCCTGCGCGGTTTTATTTGGGACAGAATTATCCCAATCCATTCAATCCGACAACGACAATCGAATTCAGCGTCAAGGAAAAATGTCGTGTTTTGCTAAAGGTCTTTGATGTACGTGGTCGCGAAGTGACGACGCTTGTCGATGCCGTTAGAGCACCGGGCACATTTAAAATCGACTTTGACGCCCACGCCCTGCCATCCGGTATGTATTTTTATCGTATTAAAATGAAGGATTATGAAGCTGTGAAAAAGATGATATTGCTGGAATGAAAAACGGTTTGACACTCTTGTCATTCAGACGGAATACTTTTGACCTTTACTAAAGCTGCATAATGCACTTTGTTTGATCTGTGCTTTGCATCGTTTTTCTGCACAGTTCCCATTTTTTAGCAAGAGTGGAGCTTTAGTAAAGGTGATGTGTCCGCGATGTA
>JAACEJ010000271.1 GCA_011682565.1 Actinomycetota bacterium
GCGCCTCTCTGGCGCGGATTTCAAGAGAATAAACAGCGAGCATTGGGTTGTTGCGCAACGCCGCCGACAACGCATCAATGAGCGTGATATTTCCAGAAGGCTGTTGAAAAGATTTGTCTTTTAATTTCGCATTCTGTAATGTCGTTTTTAAAAGCGGCAGCGGCTTTGGTTGATCTGCAAACCTTTTCTGGGCTGAAGAATTGCCTGAAAATATGAGCAGTCCAACCAGGATAAAACTAAGCAGAACGTACTTCATCTATTCCTCCACTATTTGAAATAAATCAGAGATAATCAATTTGGATAAATTGACTCCGGTTGTCCAAGGTGCCCTGAATATCGACGTGGTATGGAAATACCTGTCGATAGTCGGCAGCAGCGACATCCTCGCTATTGAAGAGCAACCGCAGTTATAGTTGTATAAGTTTTAGGATAATTTGGAGAAGGAGAAAATCAGATAAGAAGTGTAGCAAAGAGAAAAAGTGTCGAGTTGTTTTCAATAAAGAGGTTTTTGGAAAAAATATTTTGAGCAAACTTGTAACAGCGCGCAGAGGTGTGGTCAGGAAGATTGTGGCTCACCGGCAGATAAGGCAGCAGACCACGAGATCCCTGGGCGATTTTAGCAAGATGGGTTGTATTCACCAGTTGGCAAAAACTATGGTGACTATGGTGCGCTTCCCTTGTTTCATGGTTCGGCAGGCTGAGTTCGGAATGAAAGAATATAGCTGCAAGAGACATGAGAAGTGAAGCTACTAATATTTTTTGCCAGGTTTTAGTCATTTGAATCATTCTTTGATCTGAACAAGACTTTCTTTGATTAAATTTTTGGTGTATGAGTAATTCCTAAAGTCAAAAAGCATGTCATCGCGAGGAGCGGAGCGATCTTTATAGCCATTCTAACGCTTGAGCAATTATTCAAACGTTAATTTAAAAGAAAATATTTCAAATGCAACTGTTTTATAATACATGCAAGACTTCTTCCACTTTTCTTCTTGTCGATGCCGCTACCTGAAGATTCTCCGGCAATGAGCGTAATCAGGGATATTCGATTTGGATAAAAAAAGTCGAGTTGTTTTCGATAAAGAGATTTCGGAAAGGCTATAAACTTAATCTTCGTCAGACAGGGGGGGCTTTATACGTTCGATCTATTCCCGTTAATGATTGGTGTTTTGTAAACTTGGCTTTGCAATCAGGGTTTAAATATTTTAAGCTCTAAATCCTTTATCATCCTAAAATGTTTGGCGTTACTTGAAGCGAGGGGCATGTTATTCTCAACCGCTGTGGCTGCAATGATAGCATCACCTGCTCTTAAGCTGGAGGAAAGAGTATACTCTTCAATATATATTGAAGCTCTATGACCTATATTCTCTGTGAAGGGCAAGACAACAAAGCCGAACGATGCAATAAAATCTTTAATGTATTTATGCTGATTCTTATTTTGAGCACCTTGCAAAAGTTCCATAAAAGTCTGAACAGATAGATATCGTTCATCATGTTTTTTCACAAGTTCTGCAGCTTTTATGTTTCCCCTTTGAACCCAAATGAAAATATCAGTATCAAATATCATTGTACCTTGCTTTCCTCAAGTCGTTCATTTCTTCAAGTACAGATTTGTTAGAATGTTTAGCTGTCATTCCAAAAAAAGGATGCTCGGTTATCTTTTTATCGACTTGCTGCTTTGCAGGGAATATAATTCCCTTCACTTTGCCGTGGTACAACACTGTTACTTGCTCATTTCTGTCAAGAGCCTTTAGTACATCATTCATTTTATATCTTAGATCGACAATAGTCGCTTTCATTTATATCCTCCTTTACTTTGCTGTATAGTATTAATATACATTTTGAACATATAAATAGCAAGGATAGTTTCAAGCCATACCCCTTTGCCAAAACAAAAAGAATGAGATGAAATATTTAGAAAAGTTACAATACATGCAAGACTTCTTCCACTTCCCTTCTTGTCGATGCCGCGACCTGGAGATTCTCCGGCAAATGGCCTACGGCAATGAGCATTATCAGGACTTCTGAAGGACGGATTCCGGTTGTTTTCTTTATTTTTAAAACACCGTTTCTGGTAACATTCAGATTTAAACAACAGGTTCCAAGTCCGACAGAATGAAGCGCCCAAACCAAAGACATTGCGAATAAAGAGCCGTCAATATAAGCGCCGTTTCTTTCCCGGCTTTCCTTATAATCTTCATAATTTGAAGTGACCATCAGTATTTTATCCGGCTGATCTCTCCAGCCTCTGTTGCCGTTTTGAGCTGTTAATACATGATCACGTACATCAGGATCATCGAGAACATAAACCCTGGCTTGCTGCCGGTTGCAGGCAGAAGGCGATCGCATGGCCATGCGAACAGCTTTGCGAATCAAGTCCATATCGACAGGCTTTGATGCAAATTGGCGAATGCTGTGCCTTGACATGACAAATGACTCAAAATCAATATTTGTCGTCTTTTCAACATCTTGTTTACGAATGGAAATTGTGCCTCCTCGCGGCTCCTCCTGCAGAGGGAAAGGAACCCGTTTTTGCAAATCATTCAATTTCTTAAGCAGAGGCTGATTATCGATACCATTTTGTTTGTTAAAATTATAGTATTTAAACAAGACATTGAGTGCGATTTTTGCTTGTGTATCAAAACCGTATTTTTTTTCATACTTTGCGAGATAATTCGCAAGTCGGTTAACGACCTTAATTCCAAATCCCGGACGGGGATTCTCATAAGTTAATCCTACTTCTATGCCATGATAAAGCCTGATGATTAAAGCCTGAAGTGCTCTTTGCGACCTTGTTGCTTTGAAAGTGCTGGAGAACCAGGCATATTTCAGAGAATCAAAAAGATAATCAAGCGGTATATTCAAAAGTTCACGAAAAAATCGGTACGTATCGCCTATGGGTTGAGTGTATTTTACAGGCACTTTTGAGATAAGTAAATTCGACATTTTGCTGATTTCCTATTCGATAATTCAAAATGAAACAAGAAAAAGAGTTTTAATTCCGATTCTTTTTTGCTATTATTAGATTGTTTCATTGGCTGAAAGATAGCAAATTTTTTTAAATTTTGGGATATTTTTTTTGAAGGATTTATCGGATACCCCCTCACCATTGAAGCAGGATCCGCGCAAAAATTTCTTGCTCGACACTCTTAAACTTGGCTCCGGTACGGCATTAGCTCAGGCAATTGCAATTATTGCGGTTCCTTTTCTCTCGCGTTTATACCTGCCGGAAACCATTGGAGTGGCCACGCTCTTTGCGGCCATTGTCATTATTTTTTCCAGCATTTCCGGCTTTCGTTATGAATTGTCCATTCTCTTGCCGGAAAATGAATCCGATGGATTTCTACTTTTTGCGCTGCACGCTCTCTTTACACTTGTTATGGGGCTTGCCGTAGGATTTGTTGTTTGGCTTTTAAAGGCACAAATTGCTCTCTTGTTCAGGGAGCCAAAACTCGAATTTTATATGTGGTTTGTCGGTCCTTCGATAATAATTTTTGGCTTTATGAATGGCTTGAATTATTGGAATACGCGAAGGAAGCGATTCAAACTTATCGCAACAACAAAATTGCTGAACAGTTCTTTTATGGTTGGTGTGCAATTGGCCAGTGGCTTCCTGGGTTTTGCGACTTCCGGTGCTCTGGTCGCCGGCAATGTCATGGGTAAATTTGTCGAAGATTTTGTCCAGGCGTGGAAAGCGCTTTATGATAAATCGAAAGAAAAATTAAAAATAGATTTTTCTGCGATCTTTGGGCTTCTTAAAAGATATAAAAAATTTCCCATTTACTATACCGGCTCGACTCTCATTAATACTTTATCCTGGTATGTTCCCTCGTTTATGTTGGCTGCTTTTTTCTCAACCCAGGTGGTAGGATATTACGCCTTTGCAGAGCGCGTCATTCGCATGCCCATGAATACTGTTGGACGAGCCATCTCGCAAGTCTTTTTCCAACGGGGGGCTATTGCCCACCGCGAGGGCTCCCTCGATGCATTGTATCGCGATACAGTGCAACTGCTTTCGCTACTGGGTCTTGTACCTATGGTCATCCTGACCATTACCGGCCGGGAGATATTTACTATCATATTAGGGGCAAAATGGGGAGAAGCCGGTATTTTCGCACAAATTCTTGCCTTGTATGCTTTTGTGTGGTTCGTTACCTCACCTATTACAACCTTGCTCAGTGTGATCGAAAGGCAGGAAGTCTCGCTCTATTTTAACATTGTTAATTTGACAACAAGGGTTTTATCTCTGATTATTGGCGGCCTGCTGAAGCAGCCCCAATTGGGATTATACTTGTTTGCAATTTCCGGAATCATCATCTATGGATGGTTGCTATTGTGGCTCGGCAAAGTTGTCGGAGTTCCTGTCATTCGAACTCTCGGTGATATGTTAAAGCCAACATTTCTTGCTGTTATTGGTGTCACCTCTATTCTGGTTTTTATGAAAATCATTAGCCTGTCGGATATGTTAATTGTAGCCGCGTCGATTTTTCTGCTCATTGTATACTATGCTTTTTCAGCTAAGAAATACAGGCATTTTTTTAAAAGTTCCGGCAATTAATATAATTGAAAGGTGAATAATGTCGGTAAAGATTTGCTTGATTGGTGCAAGGCTTTCCAAAAATCTCGGAGGCCCATCCCTGTACGTCGCAACGAAAAAGTTGCTCGACGAACATTTTTCAGATGTACAAATAACATATCTTGCGTTTTACAAAACATTTGCTGATGATCTGCAAATAGCGGAAAAATATCCTCAATTGCATGTTGTAAAGTATAAAACAAAACCGTGGTTGTTGCCGATGGCCTGGATGAAAAAGATTTTCGGATTTATGGTGGGGCCGGACGATCAGAAACAAATTATCAATGCTATTAAAAATTCGGATATGCTGATCGATATATGGGGCATTTCTTTCGCCGACTCGCTGGGAACAAACAGTTTTCTCAAACGATTCACGGATGGTCTCCATTTTTACATTGCCAAATTATTCAACAAGCCGGTGATAAAATATACGGCAGCAATGGGTCCTTTTCAGCAAAAATGGAATCGATACTTTGGGCGATACTATTTGAATAAATGTGTTGATGTCATTCTTGCTCGTGATGAAATCACTAAAAAAGCGATTGCCGAACTTGGAGTAAAAACTCCTGTTTACCAGTCCCCGGATACGGCTTTTCTTCTTCCTGTAAGTGAAAGTGATCTTTCCGAACGTTATCAAAACATACGTTCGTCAAAGCCGCTGGTGTGTTTGTCGGTCAGCTACCAGGCTAAAAATCGGGCGCAAAGCGAAGATCATTATTTCAATACAATGGCGCAATTTGTCCGGCAGCTCATTCACATTTACAACGCCCATGTTGTCATCCTGCCCAACGAAGTATCCGCCGGCGTTCTGGACGATACGAGAATTGCCGAGGAAATAAAAGAACGAGCCGATGATGTTAATTGCAGCGTTGCACACATTGGGAGTTACACCGCTCAGGAGATAAAGGGAATTATTAAATTGGCTGATGCTGTCGTCGCAGCGCGCTATCATACGATTGTGGCTGCTCTTTCGCTCGGCATTCCAACTCTGGCCATTGGCTGGCACCACAAATACGCGGCGCTGCTTTCTCTTTTTGAGCAGCAAAAGCAACTCTGCAATATTGAAAATTTGAGCATTGAGGATTTACAGAAAAAATTTGAAAAGTTGTGGCGCGACAGGCAGCAAATAAGAGAAACAATCGAAAAAAATCTCGTCGATGTGAAAAATGAAATTCACAACGCGGCTGATCAGGTTTTTGGGTTTGTTG
>JAACEJ010000012.1 GCA_011682565.1 Actinomycetota bacterium
CCAATCGCGGCTGCAGCATGTTCGGTTGACGCCACCAAAGCCTCAGCGGGAGTCATACGCATCTGCGTGCAGGCGAGCGCCATCATCATTGGCATGGATTGCGAGGGTGACGAACCCGGATTAAAATCCGTAGCAAGTGCCACCGGCAGTCCAGCTTTGATCATCTTGCGCGCAGGTGCATATTTTTTTAAACCCAAAAAGAAAACAGCGCCCGGCAGCAGGACGGGAATGACATTCGAACTCGCTAAAGCTGAAATGCCTTTATCACTTATATAATCCAAATGATCGGCCGAAATCGCACCAACGTCAGCAGCCAGTTCAGCACCTCGTCCGTCGGAAAGCTGATCGGCATGAATTTTGGGAATCAATCCCACTTTTTGAGCCTTTTGCAAAATTCGCTTCGACTCATCGAAAGTAAAAACATGCTCCTCGCAAAACACATCGCAAAAGACTGCTAATTCTTCTTCCGCAACGCGAGGGAGCATTTCTTCTATAATCAAGTCGATATAATATTCCCGTCGATCGTGATATTCTTCAGAAATTTCGTGCGCACCCAAAAATGTGGGTATCACTTCAACGGCATGTGCCTCTGCAAGTTCCTTGATAACACGCAAGAGTTTCAATTCATCCGCAACGCTCAGGCCATAGCCGCTTTTCGCCTCTATTGTCGTGGTGCCGCAAGCAAGAAAACGATCGAGGTAAAGAGTTGCGTGCCGAAGCAAAAAATCTTCGCCGGCCTCTCTCACCTTTCGAACGCTCGATTTTATTCCCCCTCCTGCTTTTGCAATTTCCCGGTACGTCTTTCCCCGAATTCGCATTTCAAATTCGTCTTGCCTGGTTACGGCAAAAACAGGATGAGTATGCGGATCAATAAAACCGGGGGCAATAAATTGTCCGGCAGCATCGATGATCTTTGCTTTTGAAGCGTCGACAGCCTCCATAACTGCGGAGGTTTTTCCGACGGCAACAATTTTATCGCCATGGGCAGCAAGAGCAGCGTCCTCTATTAAAAGCAATCCGCCGTCTGACTTTTGAACTGTCTCGGCCTGTCCCCAAAAAGAAGTGACAAGCTGAGCAGCACTTTTTACAATAATATCCGCACGAATCGACAAAACGCTAAAGCTCCTCATTTAATTTTTATCGGAGCAACAAAACGTTTCAATTTAGAAATTATTGGCCAAAAAGCAATATGAATTTTGCAAGAAGCGGGGGTGTTATGTATTTTGTCGAAGACCACTTCGTCGCTCCGCTCCTCGCGATGATATGCTTTTCGACTTTTTACGAATTTGTTATATATTAAAAGCTGGGGACAAAGATGAGCCTGTTATAAAAAAGGGCAATCTTGTGATTGCCCTTTGGATAACAATATGAAATAGTTTTTACTCTTCAGATTCAGGTTCGGTTGTTTCACCTTCCTTACTACGTTCTTTCTCTGCTTTTGCCTCGCGCTTTTGCCGCGCTTTCTCGATCTTCGCAGCCTGAACACCTTCATAGCCGACCATTTCAAAAATGGCAAGAGATGCATTATCACCTTTTCTGTGTCCAATCTTTATCACGCGTGTATAGCCACCATTTCTGTCAGCGTACGTAGGAGCGATTTCCTCAAATAACTCTTTGACTAACTTTTTATCTTTAACGGTTCGCAAAACCATCCTTCTGGATGCCAAGTCACCGCGTTTTGCAAATGTAATGAGACGTTCAACAGTTGAACGAGCTTCTTTTGCTTTTGGCGTTGTGGTGATAATACTTTTATGAGTCAAGATCGCTGTTGCCAAATTTGATAACATCGCTTTTCTATGGCTAACTGTCCTGCCCAGTTTTCTTCCTGACTTTAAATGCCTCATAAAATTAATCCTTCAAATCTATTTTAAATCAACCTTCAGACTTTTTGAGAAATTTTTCGATATCCATACCGAAATGCAGACCTTTTTCTTCGAGAATTTTATTGAGTTCTGTCAGAGACTTTCGGCCAAAATTTCTGAATTTAAGCATCTCCTGCTCATCTCGGGAAACAAGATCTCCAATTGTTTGAATATTGGCAGCCGTCAGGCAATTATGCGAGCGAACGGAAAGCTCCAGTTCATCAACATTCATCTTGAGCAGTTTGCGAATGCGGATTGCTTCTTCATCCACTTCAGGCGTTTCCTCTTCCTCAGTCTCCACATCGATAGATATGAACAATGAGATATGATCCTTTAATATCTTGCCCGCATAACTGAGTGCGTCATCAGGCGTGATGCTGCCGTCTGTGGTTATTTCAAGTATTAACCGTTCGTAATCTGTTTTTTGTCCGACACGTGTATTTTCCACTTTATAAGTGACGCGGGTAACAGGTGTAAAAATTGAGTCAATCGGAACCGTACCCAAAGGCATATCAGGAAATTTGTTTTCCTGGGATGGGACGTATCCTCTGCCACGTGAAATTCGCAACTCTAACTTGAAATCCGCATCTTTATTCAAAGTCGCGATATGCAGGTCAGGATTAAGAATTTCAAACTCTATTGTATTCTCCTGAATATCGCCTGCTTTAAACTCTTTGGGTCCCTTCAGGTCAATGACAACTTTTTCGGGTCTCTTTTCAATAAGCTTAATACGAACTTGTTTCAAATTCAAAATGATGTCTGAAACATCTTCAAGAACACCGGGGATCGTGGAAAATTCATGCAAGATTCCGTCGATGCGGATACTTGTAATCGCTGCACCGGGAATGGAAGACACCAAAACTCTTCTTAAAGAGTTGCCAATTGTTGTCCCAAATCCCCGTTCCAGTGGTTGTACAATAAACTTTCCACAAGTTGTACTATATGTTGACTCATCCAGTTCAATGCTCTCTGGCATCTGAAAACTTGGTAAGGCCATACGGTTTGCTCCATAAAATAAATGACAAGTGACAAATGAAATTGTATCGATTTTTTTCGATCAATTTTATTTTGAATAAAGCTCGACAATCAAACTTTCATTCACATTCACAGGAATCGACTCTCGGCTGGGAACTTCCAGGACAGAGCCCGACATCCCCGCTTTATCCAATGACAGCCATGAAACCATTTTACCGTCACGAACTCTTTTCATTGCACCATGAATCATCTCTAGTTGTCGGCTCTTATCTCTCACTTTTATTTCGTCACCGGTAGATACTTGAAAAGAAGGAATATCTACCAGATCCCCATTTACTGAAAAATGGCGATGACGAATCAATTGACGGGCCGCAGCACGGGATGGTGCTAAACCAAGGCGGAATATAATATTATCCAACCTACATTCCAGCATTCGGAGCAAATTTTCACCGGTAATACCCTTGGCTCGTTCCGCTTTTTTAAAATAATTATGAAATTGGGCCTCCAGCAATCCGTACATTCTTTTAACTTTTTGCTTCTCTCTTAACTGGATCGAGTATTCAGACTGTTTGAATCTTCTCGCACGTCCATGCTGACCCGGTGCATACCCTTTTTTGTCAAATGGGCACTTGTTGGAATTGCATTTTGTGCCCTTGAGGAAAAGCTTCATTCCTTCCCTGCGACACAATTTACAATCAGCACCAGTATATCTCGCCATATAAAAAGACCTCCTCGTTAACGACTCGTTTGTCGCCGTAAAAATCAGTATTTCTATTTAATAGTCAAACCCGACGCCTTTTAGGCGGTCGACATCCGTTATGGGGAATGGGTGTTACATCCTTAATAGAAGTAACCTCCAAACCCGCTGCCTGCAAAGAACGAACTGCCGCTTCACGACCGGAACCAGGACCTTTGACGAGAACTTCCACTCTCTTCAGGCCAAGATCCATCGCTTCTTTTGCGGCCGCTTCTGCTGAAAGCTGTGCAGCAAAGGGTGTACTTTTTCGCGATCCCTTAAAACCGGACCGACCGCTTGTTGCCCATGAAATCACGTTTCCATAGACATCCGTCAAAGTAACATTTGTGTTATTAAATGTTACTTTGATGTGGGCGATGCCATTCGCTTCTACTTTTTCTTTCTTTTTCGATGTTCGTTTTCTGGGGTTAGCCAATGATCACCTCGCTAATATAAAAACAAAACTTATTTTTTCTTTTTGATACCAACAGATACGCCACGCTTGCCGCGTCTTGTTCTCGCATTGGTATGCGTGCGTTGTCCTCGAACCGGCATATTCCGTCTGTGACGCAATCCTCGATAGCAGCCAATATCCATCAGCCTTTTAATGTTCATGTGGATTTCGCTGCGCAAAGCGCCCTCAACTTTGTATTCTCCGACGATAACATCACGCAGTTTGGCAATGTCATCGGGATCCATGTCACGGACACGCATATCGGGATTTACATTTGTCTTTGCCAATATTTTCTGTGCAGAAGACATTCCAATACCAGCTATATAGGTAAGAGCAACTTCGATTCTCTTATCCCGAGGTAAATCTATACCTGCAATACGAGCCAAGATATTCTCCTTTAATTCTCTTTACTCAGACAATTAACCCTGGCGTTGTTTGTGCCTGGGGTTTCTTTTGCAAATAACTCTGACAACACCTTTTCTGCGAACGATCTTACAATGCTCACATACTTTTTTTACCGAAGATCTGACTTTCATATTTTTGCTCCTATTTGTACCGATAGATGATTCGACCACGGGTCAAATCATAAGGAGATAATTCCACAGTAACTTTGTCACCGGGTAATATTTTAATAAAGTGCATCCTCATCTTGCCGGAAATATGTGCGAGTACTTTATGTCCGTTTTCCAATTCCACTTTAAAATTGGCGTTGGGCAATGTTTCGAGAATGGTACCATCAATTTTTATTGATGCTTCTTTTGCCATGATCTTAAATTTCCTCACTCGCTGCTAATGATAAAATTTCCGCTCCGTTTTTTGTAATCACCACATCGTGCTCAAAATGTGCTGAAGGTAATCCATCTCGTGTAACAACCGTCCATTGGTCATCCTGAGTATAAACCTTATATTCGCCCATATTAACCATCGGCTCAATAGCGAAAACCATGCCTGCCTTTAACCTGGGCCCTCTGTCAGCTTGACCGTAATTTGGAATCTGCGGTTCTTCGTGCATTTGTTTTCCGATCCCGTGTCCGACAAGATCACGCACAACGGAAAAGCCGGCGCGTTCGACATGTGTCTGGATAGCATAACTAATATCATAGAGACGATTGCCTTCTCTCGCTGCTTCTATTCCTTTGTACAGCGATTCACGCGTGACCCGCATGAGTTTTTCCTTTTCGGACGAAACTTTTCCCACGGCAAATGTTCTTGCAGCATCTCCATAATATCCGTTTAATTCGACGCCAATATCCACACTGACGATATCGCCTTCTCTGAAAACTCGTGGTCCAGGGATGCCATGAACAACCTGGTCATTAATAGAAACGCAAATATTTGCAGGGTAACCATGAAAACCTCTAAATGCCGGTCGTGCTCCCTTTGATCGAATATATTCTGAAATTTCTTTGTCAAGATCGATGGTGCGAACACCCGGTTGAATTCGAGATTCCGCCAACAAAAGGGATTCTGCTACAATTTGAGCGCTCTTGCGAAGGAAATCGATCTCTCTCGAATTCTTTATGCTAATCATTTTACACTTTAGAAAATTTCTGAAAAATCTTGCCAATATCCGCCCGTACCTGATCGACGTTCCGTGTCCCGTCAACCACGTACAGCTTTTGCTGCTCCAAATAGTAATCCTTTAGCGGAGCAGTCTTTTCCTTGTAAACTTTAAGACGATTTCTGACGGTTTCTTCTTTATCATCGTCTCGCTGCATAATCTCACCGCCGCATATTCTGCATTTACCGTCTTCCGATGGCGGGTCAGTGATCAAATTGTAAATATAGCCACACTTGCTGCAAACCCGCCTGCTCGTCAGCCGGGTAATAATGATTTCTTCAGGAACATCAAAATAAACGACTCCGTCAATTGGCGCACTATCTTGTAAAATATCATCCAAACTTTGCGCCTGCGGTACTGTTCGCGGAAAGCCGTCCAAAATATAGCCGGTCAAACAATCCTGTCGAGCAAGACGCTCTTTGATCAGTGCAATGATAATATCATCGGAAACAAGACCACCGGATTCCATAATAGATTTGGCTTGCTTTCCAAGTTCAGTGCCCTCACCGACTGCTTGCCTGAGAATATCCCCGGTAGAAATTTGCGGGATATTATATTTTTCTGCTAAAACGGACGCTTGCGTTCCCTTGCCTGTGCCCGGTGCTCCAAGAAATATTGTTCTCATCATCTTCTCCGATTGCGGAAATGGCTTAGAATCGCCGTCTTCCGCGAATCTTGCCACTCTTCATAAAGCCATCATAGTGGCGCATAAGCAAGTGCGATTCAACTTGCTGCAAAGTATCCAGGGCAACACCGACGACAATAAGCAGCGATGTTCCTCCATAAAAGCTGGCAAAGTTATAAGATACATTGGTAAACTTTGCAACAACAGATGGAAAAATTGCAATAAGTGCCAGAAAAACAGATCCAGGTAAAGTAATCCGGGTCAGAATATTATCAATGAACTCGGACGTCCTTTTACCGGGTCGCACACCGGGAATAAACCCACCCTGCTTTTTCATATTATCAGCTACATCTACCGGATTAAAAGCTATAGCCGTATAAAAATAAGTGAAAAAGACAATCATAACGCCGTAAATAATCCAGTAACTCCAGGACTGATAATCGAACAGCATATTTATGGTCATCATAAAATTGCTGTTGGGAAAAAATTGCATCGCAGTTTGAGGAATAAACAGGATTGACTGCGCAAAAATGATCGGCATAACGCCGGCGGTATTGACTCTTAGCGGGATATGCGTGCTTTGGCCGCCGTAAATCTTACGCCCGATAACCCGCTTGGCGTACTGAACGGGTATTTTCCTCGTTCCCTGAGTTAAAAGAACAGTCCCGGCCACAGTGCCCACAAAAATAACCCATAAAAGCAATTCTGTTATTAATGTCCTGTTACCACTCGCGACTTGCTGCAACTCATCAAAAATTGAATTTGGAAACCGGGCAATGATTCCAATAAAGATAATCAAAGATATCCCGTTTCCTATCCCCCGCTCGGTGATCAATTCCCCCAGCCACATAATAAGGATCGTCCCGGCCGAAAGCGTTAACATGGTCAGCAAGCGAAAACCAAATCCCGGGTGAGGAACCACAAGTTGTCCTGAAGTACTGTATCCGATTCTTTCCAAAAACACACTAACGCCATAGCCCTGCATGATAGAAATGGCAACAGTGCCATAACGGGTCAATTGAGTAATCTTTTTCCTGCCCTGCTCACCTTCTTTTTGTAATTTCTGAAAATAAGGGACAACTGCTCCAAGCAACTGGATAATAATTGAAGCAGAAATGTAGGGCATAATACCAAGAGCAAAAACGGTGGCACGCTTAAAAGCGCCACCCGCAAACAAATCGTAAAGACCAAGCAAACCGCGCTGCGCTTGTTGGAAGTATTCCAGCAATGCCTGCGCGTTTACACCGGGGATCGGAACATGGCCGCCAACCCGATAAACGATCAGGATAAGCGTAGTAAAAATAATGCGCTTTTTGAGTTCCGGAATCTTGAAGATACTCTGCAGACTCCCCATCATAATGTGGTAGCCCTCCCGCCAACAGCTTTTATTTTTTCGACGGCGGACCGACTAAACGCGTTGGCTGAAATTTCCAGTTTTCTGTCCAATTGCCCATCGCCTAATATTTTGACGGGGACGTTAACCTTATTTATTAATCCGTTTTCAAAGAGAACCAGAGGATTAATTTCATCAACTTTGAGCTTGTTCAAGTCACAAAGATTAACAATTTGAACTTCTTTTTTATTAAAATTCTTAAAACCACGTTTGGGAAGACGACGCATGATTGGCATCTGCCCGCCTTCAAACCACAAGTGCTTTTTAGAGCCGGAACGGGAACGCTGGCCTTTATGTCCACGCCCGGAAGTTCCTCCACGAGCGCCTCCGCGTCCTATTTTCTTACGGTTTTTACGAGCCCCATCTGCATATTTTAATGTCGATAAATCCATTTCTTCCTCAAACAAATTATATTAAGCAATAAACAGACGAATCACTACAGTTCTTCAACGGAAACGAGATGTGAGATTCGATTGATCATTCCACGAATCACAGGAGTGTCCGAATGGACAACACTTTGATTTAATTTTCGCAAGCCTAACGCTTTGGCCGTAGCCTTCTGATTGGCCAATCGTTTAATTGTGCTGCGCTTTAAAGTAATTTTTAATTGTTTTACTTTTTTCTTTGCCATTGAGCAATTCCTAATACATCAATTTCTATTCTTCTACAGTGTCTTTGACTTTAGGTACAGTATTAAAAACCCTCATCACCGAAAGGCCTCGCTTTCGAGCTACGCTCTGAACGTCCATCAGGTTCTCAAGCGCAACCATTGTGGCTTTGACCACATTATGAGGATTTGCAGAACCACGGCTCTTTGTAAGAACATCTGTAATACCAACCGCTTCCATGATAGCGCGAACAGGGCCACCGGCGATCACACCTGTACCAGGGGCAGCAGGTTTCAAAAAGACCCGACCTGCACCATACTTACCCTCAATCTCGTGGGTTAAAGTACCATTTAAAAGTGGTACAAGGATGAGATTTTTCTTTGCGACTTCAGTGCCTTTTGAGATAGAATCAGCGACTTCGTTCGCTTTTCCAAGACCGACACCAACATGTCCCTTGCCATCGCCAACAACAATAATTGCGTTAAAACTGAATCTCCTACCGCCTTTGACAACTTTGGCGACGCGATTGACATGAACTACTTTTTCGTTTAGGTCTAATTCGTTGGGATTTATTCTATCCAAATCCTTACAACTCCTTTTTCACAATTGTTAGAAATAATTAAAAGTCCAAGCCACCTTCTCGTGCGCCTTCGGCCAATGCTTTTACACGACCGTGATACAAGTAACCGGCGCGATCAAAGATAATTGATTTCACTTTCTTCTTGGCCGCCAATTTTGCAACCAATTTTCCGACCTCTTTAGCTTGTTCAACCTTGGAAACGCCCTTAATCCCGGCTGCGATATCCTTTGACAAAGAAGATGCAGTTGAAATCGTTCGACGACCGTCATCATCTACAATTTGGGCATAAATGTGCTTATTGCTTCGATGCACGACCAAACGAGGTCTTTCTTTCGTCCCTCGAATCTGTTTCAGAATGTGCTTTCTTCGACGTTCCCTGGCTAATTTTTTTCCTAAAATCCTGTCTGGCATGATTATTACTCATCATTCAAATTTAATCACATATTCAATAATTTTAAGCAGCAGTTTTTCCTGCCTTCTTTCTCACAACTTCGTCGGCATATCGAATTCCCTTGCCTTTGTAAGGCTCGGGGGGGCGAAAGGAACGTATTTTTGCGGCAACTTGCCCAACCAGGACTTTATCGATACCGCGAATAATAACTACGTTGTTCCCCTCTACCGCAACTTCAATACTTTCGGGCGGTACATAAAGGATTTGATGCGAGTATCCAACAGAGATGAGCAGTTTTTTCCCTTTCAATTCCGCACGATAACCTACACCAACAATTTCGAGCCTTTTTTCAAAGCCGGATGTAATACCTTGTATAATATTCGCAACAAGAGTTCGTGAAAGCCCATGTAGCGAACGATGCTCTTTGCTTTCAGAAGGTCTATCAACAGTCAACGTCCCATCCTTTAGTGTCAATTTCATGTCCGGATGTATCTGTACGGCAAGCTCGCCCTTTGGGCCTTTTGCCGTAACATAGTTATCTTTGAAATCAATCGACACACCGTCGGGGATGGATATGGGTATTTTTCCAACTCTTGACACAACGTTCTCCTAGTTTAAGTTTACCAGATATAGCAAAGGATTTCTCCACCAACACCGGCTCGTCGAGCTTCTTGACCCGTCATTACGCCTTTGGATGTCGTTAGTATCGAAACGCCAAGGTTGTTAAAAACCCTCGGTATTGTTTTTTGATTAACATAACGACGAAATCCCGGTTTGCTTATACGTTGTAATCCGGTAATCACACTTGTATTATTCTCATCGTATTTCAAGTAGATTCGAATGACGCCCTGTTTTCCATCATCAATAAAAACATGGCTTTTGATATATGCCTCTTCCTGCAATATCTTTGTCATTTGCTTTTTCAAATTTGAAGACGGAATATCTACTTTGCGATGTTTTGCCCTGCTCGCATTCCTGATTCTTGTCAGATAATCTGCGATGGGATCAGTGTTTGACATGTAATTTCTCCCTAACAACCCAATATTCGGCTGAAACTAATTAAACAAAATCTCATATAAATCGAGCTACCAGCTTGCTTTGGTAACGCCGGGTATTTTACCTTCCAAAGCAAGTTCACGAAAACAGAGTCTGCAAACTCCATATTTTCTATAGTATGCTCTTGGGCGCCCACAGCGGGAACAGCGGTTGTACTTCCTTACCTTAAATTTGGGTTCTTTTTGTGCTTTTACGATTAAAGCTTTTTTAGCCAACACAACTCCTTGCGAATTTGTGAAATAAAATGATTAAGATCTCTTGATAAACGGCATTCCGAATTCTTTTAGCAACTCGTATGCCTCTTCATCAGTTTTCGCGGTTGTCACAATTGTAATATTGAAACCGCGGATTTTTTCAATTTTATCATAGTCGATTTCAGGAAACACAATTTGCTCTTTGATAGACATATTGTAATTTCCTCTGCCATCAAATTTAATCGGCAAGCCGCGAAAATCGCGTACCCGCGGAACCGCAATGCTAACCAGGCGCTGCAAGAACTCATACATCATGTACTTGCGCAAATTAACGCTACAACCAATTGGCATGCCTGCTCTCAACTTAAAATTAGAGATAGCCTTCTTTGCCCTGCGAATAACCGGCTTTTGACCAGTTATTTTCGCAAGTTCCTCGGCAGCCGCTTCGACATGCTTCGAGCTTTCCGTTCCATCTCCAACCCCCATATTCACAACTATTTTCTCAAGACGAGGTACCTGCATCACATTTTTATAATTAAACTTTTTGTGCATGTGCGATATTATTTCGTCTTTATATAGTTTTAGAAAATCCGGTACGTACTTTTTTTCTTTGGTAGCCATTTTTTAAAATCCAACATTAATTTGAAGAAACCAGCATTTCACCACATCTTTTGCAAATGCGTACCCGGTTTTTTCGCTGTTGTGCTTCATCGAAAACAACCACAGTACCCATTCGGCTCGGCGTATTGCACTTTGGACAGATAACCATAATGTTCGCAACATGGATTGGTGCCTCTTTTTCAACAATACCGCCTTGAGGATTTTGCTGCGTAGGTCTGGAGTGTTTCTTTATAAAATTCACTCCTTCAACAATAACACGATCCTCTTCAGGAAAGACCTTGAGAACCTTTCCTTTTTTTCCTTTATAATTTCCTGCTAAAACCAGGACTTGATCATTTCTTCTTACACGCATTTGAAAGCTCGCCTTTTATGGCCAATAATTTACGTTTTCTATAGAACTTCGGGTGCCAGAGATACAATTTTCATGAATTGTTTTTCACGTAACTCACGCGCCACCGGACCAAAGATACGCGTCCCTTTAGGTTCCATCGCATCATTAATAAGAACGGCCGCGTTCTCATCAAAGCGAATGTAGGAGCCATCTTTGCGTCGTTTTTCTTTTTTTGTACGCACGATCACTGCCTTGCTGACCTCGCCCTTTTTTACAGGGCTATTGGGTATTGCCTGCTTAACAGAGACAACTATAATATCTCCAACAGATGCATATTTTCTTTTTGACCCGCCAAGAACACGAATGCACATCACTTTTTTCGCACCGGTGTTATCAGCTACATTTAACCGACTAGATTCCTGGATCATTATTCATTCCTTCTACTTCACAATTGCAGAGATAGTAAAGTTATTTGGCTTTCTCTAGTATTTCGATCAAGCGCCACCGTTTACTTTTGCTCAAAGGTCTCGTTTCCATGATCTTGACTACATCACCTACATGGCTGTCATTATTTTCATCATGAGCCATGAATTTTGTCGTTTTTCTCACATACTTTTTGTAAAGTGGGTGTTTGATATTTCGTTGCACTTGAATAACGCGACTCTTATCCATCTTGTCGCTTGAGACAACGCCAACTTTAACTTTTCTATGTGCTCGTTCCACTATAAATTCTCCAAAATCCCAAAATTATTATTACTTGAATGGCTCAGTCAACTTCTCATACCGGATTCATATTCATGGATCACGGTCTTTAGCCTTGCAATATCACGCCTTACCATTCGTATTCGAAGCGGGTTGTCTAGCTGGTGAGTTGAATGCTGAATACGAAGATTTTCAAATTCTTCTTCAGCATCCTCGAGTCGTATTTCCAACTCATCCAGAGACAATTGTTTTATTTCATCCATCTTCATGCTATTATTCTCCGAAATCCGAGGTGGTCACAAACTTTGTCTTTAAAGGGAGTTTATGTGCGGCAAGCCGCAATGCCTCTTTTGCGATACTTTCAGACACACCGTCAAGCTCGAAAATAATTCTTCCGGGCTTTACAACGGCAACCCAATATTCCGGAGCGCCCTTGCCTTTTCCCATTCTGGTTTCTGCAGGCTTTTTGGTGCATGGCTTGTCAGGAAAAATACGAATCCAGACTTTGCCGGTTCTCTTGACATATCGAGTCATGGCAACACGCGCAGCTTCTATCTGCCTGGCGGTAATCCAATGAGGATCTAAGGCTTTCAATCCAAATTGACCAAAAGCCAAGCGCGATCCACGAACCGCTTTCCCGGTCATACGGCCACGTTGCTGTTTTCTATATTTCACTCTTTTTGGCATTAACATAAACTACAATCTCCACAAATATCTTTAAATCATTTGATCACCGATAACTTCGCCTCGGCAAATCCATACCTTAACACCTATCGTCCCATAAGTTGTTTTGGAGATGGCCGTGGCGTAGTCGATGTCAGCCCTTAATGTATGCAAAGGAATGCGGCCTTCTTTGTATTGCTCACGTCGAGCCATTTCAGCCCCGCCAAGTCGTCCTGCGCAACTGATACGAATTCCCTCTGCTCCCATTCTCATTGCGGACATGATCGCTTTTTTCATTGCACGACGAAAAGAAACTTTTCCGGCCAATTGGCTGGCAATGTTCTCAGCCACAAGAAAAGCATCCAGTTCCGGCCGTTTAATCTCATTAATATTCAGTTGAATATCTTTCGATGTTACCCTCTGCAACTCTTCGCGCAGTTTGTCCACCTCACTGCCCTTTCGACCAATAACAATGCCGGGCCTTGCTGTATGAATGGTGAGGGTGATTTTTTTGGGCGTTCTTTCGATTTCGATTCGGGAAATACTCGCACGTTGTAATCTGTTACGAATATATTTCCGTAGCATTAAATCTTCTTTTAACTTTTTATCGAAATTCTTTTCATCGAACCATTTTGAATCCCAGCTCCTGATAACACCAAGCCTGAAACCTATAGGATTTGTTTTTTGTCCCAAACCTATCTCCTACAATAAGAACACGTTAGTTTTTCCTGTCGGCCACAACAACCGAAATATGACAAGTTCGCTTCACTATTCTTGCAGCCCTCCCCATCGAAGCGGCACGGAATCGCTTTAAAGTAAAAGCACCATCAATTTTCAATTCTTTGATATACAAATCTTCCGGCGACAATTTTGACGCTTCTTCATTGTTAAGCATATTGGCCACCGCGGATCGGAGAACTTTTTCCAAAGGTTCCGATGCGCTTGTGGCACTGTAATGTAACGCGTTTATGGCACTATTCACATCCATGCCATGAACCATTTTCGCGACCCTGCGAACTTTATAGGGTGACATGCGAATCCATTTAGCTATCGCCCTGGCTTCCATTTGAATTACTCCGAATCTTTTGTTAATTTCTGGACTTTTCGGCTTTTCTATTTACATGGCCGCGATAAGTTCGGGTATGGGCAAACTCTCCCAATTTATGACCAACCATATTCTCAGAGACAAATACCGGGATAAACTTGTTCCCATTATGAATGGCCAATGTATGTCCGACAAATTCCGGTGGAATTGTAGATCGGCGCGCCCATGTTTTAATCACTCTTTTTTGGTTTGAGTTATTAAGCTCTTCTATTTTAGCCAGGAGCTTCTCCTCAATATACGGACCCTTTTTAATTGATCTTGCCATTGATAGTAATCTCGCTATTTTCTTCGTTTAATGATAAAAGAATCAGAAGGTTTTGCCTTACGCGTCTTGTAACCTTTTGTTGGTTTACCCCATGGTGTACATGGGTGACGCCCACCTGAACTTTTTCCCTCGCCTCCGCCCATAGGATGATCGACGGGGTTCATGGCAACACCTCTGACCTTGGAACGCCTTCCAAGCCAACGGCTTCGCCCTGCTTTGCCAAGAGTTATATTTTCATGGTCTGTATTGCCAACCTGACCAATAGTTGCACGACAACCCACCCGCACCATCCGAACTTCACCGGACGGTAATTTTACCTGTGCGTAATCGCCTTCCTTTGCGACGAGTTGAGCATAAGTACCGGCTCCGCGCGCAATTTGACCGCCTTTACCGACTTTCATTTCAAGGTTATGAATTGTTGTACCCAGAGGAATCTTGGCCAAAGGCATCGAGTTTCCGGTTCTGATCTCCGGAGCTTCCCCGGAAAGAACCGTATCTCCAACCTCCAACCCAATCGGTGCAAGGATATATCGTTTTTCTCCATCTGTATAATTGAGAAGGGCAATAAATGCACTTCTGTTCGGATCATATTGAATGGATGCTACTTTAGCAGGAATCTCAAATTTATCCCGCCGAAAATCAATTATACGATAATTTCTCTTATGACCACCGCCCCTTCTTCTGGCTGTAATACGGCCAACATTGTTTCTTCCGCCGGATTTTTTGAGTGGCGTCAGCAATGAACGTTCAGGTTCAGTGCTGGTAATCTCCGCAAAAGAATTGACACTTTTATAGCGTAGACCAGGGGTGATCGGTTTGAAATTTTTTAAAGCCATCTAGTTATTCTCCTCGAACTCGGCTCTCAACCTTTTGAGCCTTCAAAGAAATCGATCTCATCGCCGCTTCTCAATGTTACAATAGCTTTCTTCCAGTCAGATCGCTTTCCAGTGGTAATCCCTCTTTGCGTATTCATCTGCTTGGATTTTCCAATAACATTGATTGTCCTGACCGAATCCACTGTTACATCGAATTTTTTTTCAATTGCTTTCTTTATCTCTATTTTGTTCGCAGATTTGTTCACTACAAAAGCATACTTGCCCAAATCATCCTGCATTCTCAGCATCTTTTCTGTTAGAATTGGGCGAACAAGAATTTCCTGCTTTTTTTTCATGATGATAGAATACCTTCCAACTTTTTCATGGCACTCTCTGTGATAAGCAATGCCTTACAATCTAACAAATCATAAGTAGATGCATCTACGGCCATCGCAACTTTAAGGTTTTTAATATTGCGACTTGCCAATAAAATATCAGAATCATACTCATTGACCAATAAAAGCGTTTTCGATGCCGTCAGACCAAATCCTTTAAGCAGAGAAAAGACTTCTTTGGTTTTCACCTCAGTCAAAGTAAAATCTTCCAGCACCTTCATCTGCTCATCACGGGTTTTTGCTGAAAGGACTGAAATCCTTGCTAATTTTTTCACCTTTTGTGGTAATTTATACAAATATGGATGTGGCTGAGGACCATGAGCCGTACCACCACTTTTCCAAATAGGAGACCTGATCGTACCAGCACGTGCCGTACCGCGACCTTTCTGCTTCCACGGCTTTTTCCCGCCTCCTGAAACCATACTTCTTGTTTTCGTCGCAGCCGTTCCCTGTCTCGAATTTGTTCTTTGCGCCTGGACGGCCAGATAAACCGTATGCTCATTCGGCTCAGCAGCAAAAACTTTATCGGAAACCTCTAATTTGCGACCAGCAAGATCCCCATTTTTTGTATAGATATCTAGCTCCATATCCCATTACTTTCTAATTAAAACGATACCGTTATTGGCGCCAGGAATGGCTCCCTTTACGACCATTATGTTGTTTTCAGGATCAATCTTTAATATTCGTAAATGCGACACTGTATTTTGCACGCCGCCCATTCGGCCACCCATTCGAATACCTTTCATAACCTTTGATGGGCTGGAACTTTGACCAATAGAGCCAGGTGCGCGTAATCTGTCGCTTTGACCGTGGGTTTTGGGTCCGCCACCAAAATTGTGACGCCGTACAACACCCGCGAATCCCTTACCTTTGCTCACTCCGGTCACAGACACACGATCGCCAATAGTGAAAATATCAACCTTAATCTCGTCACCGAGCTTAACATCCTCACCCTTATCAAAACCCCGAAATTCTTTAAGAACCCGAAACGGTTTTGTACCGGCTTTTTTCAAGTGCCCAAGCAAAGGCTTGGTCGTATGTTTTTCTTTTTTACCCGCAAACCCAACCTGAATAGCATCATAACCATCTGTATCTTCGGTCTTGATCTGGGTAACAAAACATGGTCCCGCCTCTATCACTGTGCCTGCAAAAGCATTACCGGCATCATCAAAGATTCGGGTCATGCCAACTTTTTTTCCAAGTATTGAAAGCATTTCCATACCAAATGAATTTTAACTTTATCAATTCGAGTCTATTATTAACGACAAATCAAACCACTAACCAATCACACTTTGATTTCAACATCGACACCCGCGGGTAGCTCTAGTTTCATCAGAGCGTCTACCGTCTTTGGTGAAGAGTTGTGAATATCCACCAACCTTTTGTGAATACGCGTCTCAAACTGCTCACGAGATTTTTTATCAACGTGAGGAGAACGTAATACAGTATAAACACTGCGTCGCGTTGGTAAAGGAATCGGGCCTGAAATCATGGCACCGGTTTGTTTTGCAGTATTTATGATCTTTTCTGTAGACTTGTCAATCAG
>JAACEJ010000272.1 GCA_011682565.1 Actinomycetota bacterium
CTCGAAGTCCTCGGCGGCTTCTCCGATGCCGCTCGATATCCGTCCCGCAGAGAACGTGCTGGATTTCGACTTGCGGATCACGCCGCAAGGCAATCACAATCCCGGCGCCGAGGCAGGCATAGAAGACCCCGGCGAGGCTACCGCACAATCGGATGAATCTGCCCGAAGGAATTGAATATTATGGCCCGCTGGCAACAGACCTGTTTGTCGGCATGGTGCAGGGCATGGCTGCAGCAAATGCGCCGGGCGGCCTGCATCTTCTCACCGAACATTCGTACAGCATGACCAGCGTATTGGGATTGCTTCATTATTCGCAAAAATTGCAAAGCGATATTCTAAAAGCTTTGGATGATTCCTCCGCTCAATATTGGAACAAAAAATGTTCCATTGCCCTGGGTGGCTGGCCGTTAGGTTTTTATCGTAAAATCGAGGATGAGAATGGCCATTTTCTCGGATATAGCGGGCATAAAGAAATATTCGGCGATCAGGTCGTTGGCTCTTATGCCGACAAAAGCAGCCGCTTCTCTCCACAGAAATTTCGTAATCAATACGCCGGCATGCTGCTTGGCAGCAAATACTATTGCTGGATATATGGTCACGGCGCGACGTGGTGGCATTTCAGCAAGGCCGATGTGAAAAAATACGGCAACGTCGGCAATTCAGCCTTGCCGGTGGACGAACAACTGAACGCGTTCAAAGATGTCATTCGTCATAAATGGATGGGTACACCCCGAATGAGAAAACTGGCGCTCATGGTCAGGGAAAACAAAAAGCAGGATTTTATGAATCTTATGGGCTTTGTTAAAACTTTTCAAGTCATTGGCCCGTTTGGATGTCAAACCTGCAACAATTTCACACAGAAATTTCCGCCGGAAAAAGAAATAAACTTCGCCGATCAATACAAAGCCGAGACGGGTACAGTAGAATGGCAAAAGTACAGCGTTGATCCGGAAACGGGTTATCTGGACTTTGTCAAATACCTCAACCCCAAAGATTGGGTTTGTGCTTACGCTTTCTGCAAGGTAACCAGCCCCAGCGCTGTCGACGCACAGATTCGCTTGGGAACCAATGATACCGGTACACTATGGTTCAATGGTAAAAAAATACTTGCGAAAAATACGGAACGCGCCGCCATGCCGGATGCAGATATTTTACCTGTGCATCTCACGCAGGGCGAAAACACGATTCTGGTCAAAGTGTGCAATACCGAACTGAATTGGGGGTTATATCTGCGAATTACGGACGAGGATGGAAATCCATTGCAAGGGCTCACGTATTGGCCATAATATAATAACCGATCACAGGGATTGTTGGTTTTGGCATAATAAATTAGATTCCATGCGATAGACTTGTCCAAATTATCGACCAAACATGGAGAATTAGACATTCCTGTCTTTCTGCAAGTATCTTGTTGGTTAGGCGATTAAATAAAAAATTCCAATCACAGGGTCTTCCCGACAAGATTCTTTCTGAATGACGCGCTGGACTTTATAACATCCCTGTCAATATTTGAATGTTTGAAATTCCTTTACCATTTCTTTATGTAATATTCCAAAGACAGCAAATTTGAGCTAATAAAATAATCGTTGCAGCCCGCTGCACAGCAAACCGAGGTCATCTACTGTGAATAATCTTTCTGCCATACCCTCTAATCCCCAAGCCTCAGATTTGAAAGAACTCGTCACTTATTATAAGCGTATGCTAAAAACGATAATGCAAGTCATTGTTGCGCGCTACAAAAAGAAGCCCAATTATCCGTGGATCGATACCAAGATCGATTTGCTCAGGGGAACGGATTTCGCTCAGGATGATCCGCTGCGCGGACCACAAATGATTTACGGCTGGATTCAGGGACGGGCGTTGGAAGCGTTGGTTGAGCACATTTTATGGATGCGTCGAAAGAGTGCGGATGATGAAACAGATTCTCTTTGCAATCACATGCAGCAAATCATCATAGAGCTTTTGCAGCAATTGCAAACAACTCGCCGAAAGAACAACGGCCATCTTTTTTTTTCCATGACAGTCGACGGTGCCCCTGTAGCTTTGACCAAGTCGGGTAATATCCGCAAAATCGAATTAACGCAAGCATCACCCTTTAATTATTCCGATCTTTTTGCTGCAAAAGGCATGTACGCCGCGACTCGTTTTCTGGAAAATAGTGAACTGCTAAACCAAGCAAAAAGCTACTGTCTGGCAGTGGATGACGCTTTATGGCACGATAACTTTGCCTCGGACCAGCAGCAATTTCATTCGCAAAATAAAGCACCGCAAGAAAAACAGGGCAGGCCGTTCGGGCCATATATGATTCAAATCGGAACCGCCGCTCTTCTTGCCGAACATGAACAGGACAATGATGCCGTTGAAATGGGTCTGCGGCTCATCGAATATATTTTGCAAAATCATGTCAACCTGAATAACCGCTGGCCGGAATTACAAGACTACGACCTATGCGAACAAATCGACGATGCAAGCAGCCCCTTTCAGACGAACGGACGCGTCCTCTCCTGTCCGGGCCACGCTCTGGAATTTGTCGGTCTTGCTTTAAAATTCACAAACATCGTCAAAAAGCGCAATCTGGCGGCTCCACAGCAAAAGCAAACCATTGAGCGGATCGAATCTCTGATGCCTGCGCTGTTGCAACAAAATTTCCGCAACGGCTTTAATCCCGCGGGAGGTATTTTTGAATCTGTGGATTTATTAGCTCGAAAGCCGATCAATTCCAACATGCCGTGGTGGAGTTTGCCGGAAACGATGCGTGCAGCACTCGCCTGCCACAAAATTGCAAGCACGGATAAAGAAAAACAACTTTGCCTGGACATCTTTGCCGCCTGTCATAATGCTTTTGTCGAACATTACGTCAGACCCGAACTACACGGTATGGCCTATCAAACTCTGGATCGTTTCGGAAAGCCGGTTGACGCTATTCCCGCTACACCGGATGCTGATCCCGGGTATCACACGGGGTTAAGCATGATCGATTGTCTGGAGTATTTGAGTAAGGTATGAGTTGAAAGCTAAAAAGCATGATTGCTAATTTGTGTTAAATTATTTCTATAAAATTTTCTCTCATGTCTTTCTGTAAGAATCTTGTTGACCTTGCAATTAAATCAAGGAAACGCCATTTACAAGTTGCCCCTGCAAAATTTCTGCTGAATGACACGCCGTGTGCACTACCATTGAGACAGTTTATTTAAAGCGAATATGACAAATTCTTTAAATCCATTTTCAGGGCCTGTCACAGCAGTTTTACAAATTACCTCATGTCAGATAAGGAAGCAAGATGGTAAGAGTAGTTAGAAGAAATAAGGTCAAGTCGAATTACTATGTTAGCTTGCTGGCATTAATTTCTCAGGTTTTTTTGTCGTTTTCATGTGGTGTTGCCGGCGAAAATGGTTTGAGCAATGTCCGTAGCAGTAGTGTTATTAGAGACAGCAAAGCACCAGCGGCCATCGATGACTTGACTGCTATGAATCCTTTTGAAAATTCTATAGAGCTTGAACGGACTGCTCCTGAAACCACATATTACTTTGCCATCAAGACTGATGACGAGGCACCAAATATTTCAAATCTGTCAAACGTTGTTGCGGAAACCACCAACACTTCTGCCTTTTCTTATGTGATGGGGACGGAACATTTTGATCAGTCAAACATCCCCCAACCTGCTCAATGGGAATCATATATAGATCCCAATACAGGGATTTCTATTCGCAGGATTACGGATATTCACAAAGACTATCCGCAAATACCGGCGCAATACGGGGCCACCATAGATTACCCGCGAAAATCCCGTTCCAGTTCCGATGGACGTTATGTGCTGGTTTATACAGCAGACACAGGTAGTAACCGTTATAAAATAGTTGACTTGCAGACACATACAATAGGCGATGCCCCTCATATTTCCTCCTCAATCTATGATCGAAATGGTGGGCAGGATGCTCAACCGGAATATCGGTGGGATTATACGGGAAAGCATCCTAATAGGATGATATATTATCGTTATGGATGGGAATTTTATTATGGAGAAGTGGATTATCCTGATGGGCAGGCGAACAGTCCGACCTATAATATTTTGATACATAATTTCAGGAATGATACAGCTATATTTGGCAAAAGTGCGGCAGGCATTCAAAATGTTTATACCGATACCGAAGGAGATTCAGATGGAGAGAGCAGGTATTGGTGCTGGCAGGTTAGGTTATCAAGTGGCGGACGCAGGTGGGTCATCGTCTATGACAAAAAAACTGATAAAATAACAGGAAAATTGGAAAATAATAACGAAAGCATTAATTTCACTGACATGGCTCCGGATGGCAGCAAGGCATTTGTGTCCTATAATTATGTTGATACAAAGGCTTTTGATCTGGATATGACAAATCCGATAAATATCTGTGCCGGATCGGCTCATAGTGGATGGGCTTTTAACCTTGACGGGATAGCTGAATTTGTTCAAATAAACAATTGCGGAGGAGACTATGTACGTTTTAAAAACGTGATCACCGGTCATACAGATTACTTGCCTTTTCATCAATGTTACTTTGCAAATGCATCAAATGGCTATCTTTGGAATAGTTGTTCAACCTCCGAGTATCTGGGGCATCATATAGCCCGTGTTTATCCCAATATAAGGGGATGGGCTATTTTCAGCATTTATGATGAGGCAAACAATTATTGGGGTTCTAACCAGATAATTGCTGTGGAGTTAAAAAACGCCACCGATAATCCCAGAGTATGGCGTATCGCCTCAACTCAAAATTTTCGAGGGGTGAATCCTCCTGGTCCTGGTGGTTCCACTGCGCCGGAGATAGCCTTGAGCAAAGATGGAACAAAGATATATTTTGGTAGTAACTGGCGTGGGACGGATAATTTTGAGGTATCTGAAGCCACGCTTCCTAATAACTGGTGGTTGGATCTGCAGTAAAGAGTTTCTAACTCTGATCGTCAATTACAAGTTGTCAGTTCATCTTTACTTTAGGAGATTATAATATGCTCAAATCCAGACAATCCTTATTTATTGCACTTTTTGTTTTCGTCGTCGCTGTCAGCTCATTCTCACAGGAAAAAAATCTGGATATTTTATCCAAATGGCTGAAATACACCGATAATCAAAATGCACTTTACCATTTCATGAGCGCCCAGGCGTTTGAATTTTTAGACAAGCATCAGGCAAAAGTGGCAAAGATCACCACAAAGGTACAATGGCTGGAGCGGCAAAAGCAAATTCGCAAAACGCTGAACGAGATCGTTGGGCCGTTTCCACAAAAGACGCCGCTGCACGCAAAAATTACGGGAAAAACGAAAAAAGAATTCTATACCATTGAAAAAATAATCTTTGAGTCTCAGCCGAAGTTTTATGTTACCTCCTGCCTGTTTCTTCCCGATAAAATGCACGGCAAAACGCCGGCGGTCATTTATTGCAGCGGCCACACAAACAATGGCTTTCGTTCCGATGTCTATCAAAAGGTCATATTGAATCTGGTTAAAAAAGGCTTTATTGTTTTCGCATTCGATCCGGTGAGCCAGGGAGAACGGCTGCAATATTTCGATCCGATCACGGGCAAATCAAAGGTTGGCGGGCCCACTTCCGAACATTCGTATCCCGGGGCGCAGTGTTTCATCTCCGGCAGTTCTCAGGCACGTTACATGATTTGGGACGGCATCCGTGCTGTGGATTATCTTTTGACACGTAAAGAAGTCGATCCCAAACGAATTGGCATAACCGGACGCTCCGGCGGGGGGACGCAGTCGGCATATATTGCCGCATTTGATGACAGAATTC
>JAACEJ010000273.1 GCA_011682565.1 Actinomycetota bacterium
GCCCGCAAGAGCATCGTGTTGCTGAAAAACGAAAACCATCTTCTGCCACTTGATCGGAAGAAAATGAAATCTCTTGCTGTAATTGGTCCCAACGCAGATGAGGCCCGCATGTATGGCGGCGGCAGCGGCTATCTGAACGCCCACTATGCGGTGTCGCCATTGCAGGGCATCCGTGATCGAGTCGGTGATGATGTGGCCGTTACTTTTGTTAAAAGCGGACGATTGAAACGTTTATCATTGCCGCCCATTGAATCGAAACTGCTGCGTCCGCCGAACGCCAAATCGGACGAGCATGGGCTGTTGGGCGAATATTTCAACAACCGGGAATTGCGAGGTAAACCTGTTTTATGCCGCATCGATCCGCAGGTAGATTTTAACTGGGGAGAAGGGTCTCCCGCTCCGGGCGTCGTCAACAAGGATAAATTTTCCGCCCGCTGGACCGGAACGTTCACATCTCCCGGCAGCGGCGTTTATGAATTGGGCGTAATGAGCGACAATGGCTGTCGTCTTTACCTGGACGGAAAGTTGATCATCGATTCCTGGATTGTCGACAAGGCCAGTTCTTTGCGTTCGGTTTATCTCACCCTGGAAAAGGGGAAAAAATACAGCATTCGCGTGGAATTTTTTGAAAATGTCGGCACGTGCGAGGCGCACCTCGGACTGGCTTATTATGGCCAGGGCGATGAGATCGAGCAGGCCGCAGCGGCTGCGAAAAAGGCCGACGCGGTCATCATTTGCGCCGGACTGCGGGAGACGCTGGAAGGCGAAGGCAACGACCGCGAATCCCTCGATCTGCCTCCGGACCAGGTCAGGCTCATCAAAGCGGTGGTAGCAGCCAATTCGCATACCATCGTCGTGCTTAACAATGCCACGCCGATTCTGATGAACGGCTGGCTGGACAAAGTCCCTGCGCTCATCGAAGCATTTTATCCCGGTCAGGAGGGCGGTCATGCCCTGGCCGATATTTTATTCGGCGATGTCAATCCCTCCGGCAAGCTGCCGCTCACTTTTCCGAAACGCTGGAAAGATTGCCCGGCTTACGGTACCTATCCGGGCGCAAAGGATTCGACAACCTATCGCGAAGGGATTTTCGTCGGTTATCGTTGGTTCGACAAAAAGAACATCACGCCGCTGTTCCCGTTTGGCTACGGCCTTTCCTACACAACTTTTGCATACAGCAATTTGCACATCAGTCCGCCCCAAATCACGGTTGACGATACGGTTACAGTGCAACTGACGGTTAAAAATACCGGCGATAGGGCCGGCGACGAGGTAGTGCAGCTTTATGTTCAGGATGTAAAAGCGAGCGTGGAACGGGAAGTGAAGGCGTTGAAAGGATTTCAGCGAGTCAGCTTAAAACCAAAAGAGAGTAAAATCGTCTCCTTTAGGCTGAACAAAAATGCACTGTCATTTTATGATGCAAAATCTAAAAAATGGATAGTGGAACCGGGACAATTCAATATCCTGATCGGCAGTTCATCGAGGGATATTCGTTTGCAAGACAAACTTTTTGTAAAAGTAAATTTTTAATGTTAAATTCACCACTCGCGCCAACGGTCATTATCGGTGCGCTTTGCAAGACGCTCTGCGCTCATTACCAGGTCGTGACGCAGAGCGTCACATCAGGCCTTGCCGCGCAGAAGGTGGCAACGAGAAATAAGGTAAACTTTTTGAAAGTAGATTTTTAATGATAGATTCACCACTCGCACCGACGGTCACCGTCGGTGCGCCTTGCAGGATGCTCTGCGTCCAGTACCAGGTCGTGACGCAGCAGCAGAGCGTGGCAACGAAAAATATAAATGCCAACAATATCCTTCATTTTTAAAAAGAGAGAAAAATGGAATTGAATATGATGAAAGATATGTTTGGGGATAAAGTTCAATCGTCCCTGGCGGGACTCTTGCTCCTGATTTTTTATATTATTTTCCAATAATAAATTATTGGGCTGTTATCAATTGTCCCTTCAGGACAAAACGAAAATAGAAAATAGCCCATAGATTTATCTATGGGTTCGATGTAAATTAAAAACCATCATTAAAGTCCCGCCAGGGACGAATGAAACTCTGTTGCAACAATCTTAAAAACGGGAAACGTCGATGACAAAACCAACCATATTTATTAGCTACAGCCACAACGACGAGGAATGGAAAGACAGATTAGTCACCCAGTTGGGCGTTTTACAGCAACACGATTTTCTCGACATTTGGGTCGATACCAGGATCGAAGGCGGTGCCGATTGGTACCAGGAGATAAAGCGAGCAATCGAGGCGACCAGTATTACGGTGCTGCTGATCTCGGCTGATTTTTTGAATTCAAAATTTATCACTGAACAAGAAGTGCCGATGTTATTGCAGCAGCGTCAGGAAAAAGGCCTTCGGATTTTTCCGATAATTCTAAAACCATGCGATTGGCCCGGCGTCCCCTGGCTGGCAAATAACCTGGCTCGGCCCAAAGATGGCAGACCATTATCGGCTGGCAATGAATATCAGATTGAAACCGACCTCGTTGCCATTGCCAGAGAAATTCGAGAGCTGCTACAACGGGCAGGATTGCCTCGCGAAAGGCAAGAATATGTGGCACTGCCGCCCGAACAGGTTTCCCTCGCCAAACTCCCTACCACACACCACGCCCTGTTCGGCAGGGACAAAGAACTGAAACTTTTGGACGATGCCTGGGCAAATCCCCACTGCCACGTGCTATGCTTTGTAGCATTCGGCGGTGTGGGCAAGACCGCGCTGGTGAACGAATGGCTCAATTTATTGGCACAGGATAACTATCGGGGCGCGGAGCGGGTCTATGGCTGGTCGTTTTACAGCCAAGGCACCCGGGAGGATAAACAGGCTTCTGCCGATACCTTTTTTGAAGATGCGCTCCAATTTTTTGGCTACACCGGTGAGCCGATACCTTCGGCATGGGACAGGGGCAAGAAGCTGGCTGAGTTAATTCGCGAGCGCAAGACGCTGCTGATCTTAGATGGACTGGAGCCGCTGCAATATCCGCCCGGCGAGATGGAAGGTCGCTTGCGTGACCCGGGCTTGCAGACGTTGCTAAAGGAACTGGCGCGATTCAATAACGGACTGTGCCTGATTACCACCCGCTGTCAGGTGGCGGATATTGAACCCACGGTGGGCAAAACGACGCAACTCATCGAGCTGGAAAACCTGTCATCCGAAGCAGGTATGCAGGTGCTGCGGGAGGCAGGTGTGAGCAAAGGAACGGATAAAGAATTGCAGCAGGCGGCGAAAGAGTACGGTTACCATGCCCTGGCGCTGACATTATTGGGGCGCTACCTGGCGATTCGCTATGGCGGCGAAATCCGCAAGCGGGACACGATTCAAAAACTGGCTTTTGAAAACGATCGCCAGGGAGCTCATGCCCGCCATGTGATGGATTCTTATGAGAACTGGCTAAAGGGCACCGGGGAGCTGGAGTTGCTGTACCTCATGGGCCTGTTCGATCGTCCTGCTCCGCTGGGGGCCATTGCGGCATTGAAGCAGCCGCTGGTTATCAAAGGGGTGACCGACCGGCTGCAACGGCTGTCGGATGAGGAGTGGGACTTTGCCCTGGGGCGATTGCGAGACCTACGCCTGCTCTCGGTCAGCGATACGGATAAACTGGACTGCCACCCGCTGATCCGTGAACATTTTGGCGAAAAGCTAAAAGCCAGAAGCGAACAGCGAAAAGCCAAAGGCAAAAACCCCTGGCAGGAGGCGCACAGTAGATTGTACGAATACTACAAGAACCTGCCCCAAAAACTGTACGGCAAAGAACTACCCGACACATTGGAAGAGATGGAGCCGCTGTTTGCCGCAGTGGCGCACTGCTGTCAGGCTGGACGCTACCAAGAGGCATATGAAGAAGTGTACCGTGTCCGTATTCTCAGGGGTAATGAATTTTTCGGTATCCAAAAGCTTGGTGCAATTGGTTCTTGTTTAGCTACCTTAGCAAGCTTTTTTAACTTTCAATGGCATCAAATTTCAGACAAGCTTACAGACCGCAACAGGGGAGCTATCTTGAACGAGGCAGGCTTTCATCTTCAAGCACTTGGCCGATTGGCAGAGGCAGTTCAAGCTACTCAAGCGAGTTTGAGGACTTTTATTTCTCAGGAAGACTGGCAACGAGCTTCTATCGCTGCCAGCAATATAAGCGAACTTTACATGATTCTTGGCCATATATCACAAGCTTTGGAGTATGGTCAGCAGAGTTTAGAATCGGCTGACCGCAGTCGTGATGCCAGAGCTAGAATAATCTGCCGATCAGCTCTTGCCGATGCCCTTCATCAAGCAGGTCGCTTTGGAGAGGCATATTTCATCTTCAGAGAAGCAGAAAATATTCAAAAAGAACGTCAGCCAGAGATGTCTGTACTTTATATCTGGTGGGGATATAGATATTGCACACTGCTTATAGAATCGGGGAAGTATAAAGAGGTAATGCGACGGGCTTACCTAACGCTCAAATTTAAAAAGGAGAGTTTTTATAGTATTCTTGATATTGCTTTGGATCATTTATCATTAGCATGGGCTAACTTGCTTCAGAGTTTGCAGGATGGACAAAATAATTTTACTATAGTAAAGACCTATTTAAATAATGCGTTGGATGGTCTGCAACGGGCTGGAACACAACATGAATTACCTCGCGGTTTATTTGCCCGTGCCTTTTATTATCGTGTGCAAAACCAATTCCGCCAAGCATGGGACGATCTTGAGGAGGCTCGGGAGATTGCCGAGCGGGGCGAGATGAAGCTGTGGCTTGCCGACTACCATCTGGAAGCGGCTCGAATTGTGAATTGTCAATTGAGAATTGATAATTGTGAATTGTTTGAAAACGGACGTGGGGTGTGGTGTTGAGCAGGGAAGAAATGATTGATCGGCTGAAAATGCACCTGGGAAAGGCGGCGGAATTGGTGCAGGAAACCGGCTACTATCGCCGGGATCCTGAGGTGGAATTGGGCTACGCGGGGCTGTTTTTCGCCCAAGGGGGATCACACCAAAGCACGGGAGCATCTGGCTCGTGGGAAAAAATTGTTAGATAAAATGGGAATTCGCTGCTGGGATTTTGAGGTGCAGCGGTTGGAGCAGGTGATTGGGTAATTGTGAAAAAATAGTCCCGATAGGGACATTTGAAAATAGCCCATAGGTTCATTGATGGGTTCAATGCAAATCAAAAACAAAAAGTCCCGTCAGGGACGATTGAAAAAAATGCGCTACCAAAATTGACTGCGATGATGATGAAATTCAATCGTCCATCCGGGACTCTAACTCTAACGTATTTTTTCATTCGTTCCTCATTCGCACCCAATAATAAATTATTGGGCTATTGTCAATTTCCCTCTCGGCACAAAACGAAAATAGCCCATAGATTCATCTATGGAAAGGGGAAAAAATGAGGAAATTTTTAAGTCCCAACAGGGACGAATGAAAACTATTATCAATTATCTTTTCATGATATGTAACAACAAGGGAAAAAACGCGATGACAAAAACATTTTCTATTCTGATCTCCGTCTTTATAGGCATCTTTACGACCTGTCTATCGGCAGCCCCCACGAATGACTGGGAAAACCCGGAGATGTTCGGCCAAAACAAAGAACCGGCCCACTGTACAAGCATTCCATTTGCAACCGTAAAAAAAGCGCTGACAGGAAATTTTCAAACCTCTCCATTTTATCAATCTCTGAACGGAAAATGGAAGTTCCACTGGGCGCCCAAACCGGCGGATCGCCCTGTTGATTTCTTCAAACCGAACTAT
>JAACEJ010000274.1 GCA_011682565.1 Actinomycetota bacterium
CATAATAAAACCAGGACTTCCTAACCCTTCGATCGGCTGTAAGAATTTTTATGTAATCTCTCTGTCTCATTCGTAGAATAAGTGAAAAGAATAATGGATATTGGTATTCATAGCAGGTTTGATGAGGACAATCAGTGGATCGAGTATTATGTTAAAAATAAAGATGCCGAGACGTTAGGAAAACTTTACGAGAAATATAAAAAACAAATTTATATTCACTGTTTAAAATTGATGAAAAATACCGAAGAAGCAAAAGACATGACAAGCGATACATTCATAAAAGCCTTCGAAAAGATACATACCTTCAGATTAGGTTCTCCATTTTATCCCTGGTTGAGCCGTATCGCTTCCAATCTCTGTATCGATCAATTACGAAAACGGAGCCGATATCAATATGAAGACATCGAACAAACATACGCTGTATCTTATTCTGAAGAGACAATGGAGGAACGTGAATACCAGAATGAATTGAAACATAAAATTCAAGTAACAATAGAAAAATTGAAAACAGAACAAAAGCGCTGCTTTTCATTATTTTATATTTATCACTTATCTTACGAAGAAATTACCGAAAGAACGGGATTCCCGTATAATGAGGTACGTTCTCATATTCAAAATGGACGGCGAAGATTTAAAATATTAATGGAGCAGTCATAATGCTGTCTGGACATAAAGAACAAAATTTTGATAAAAAATACGGAAAGGCCTTGCATAAAATAAAAACGACAATTACAGCTTCTTGTCCGGATGCTGAAATATTGCTGCAATATTACCGGAATGAATTAGCACCGGAACACAGAAAAAAAAATCAACAGCATGTAGATGTTTGTCCCCATTGTCTTCTTGCTCTGTCCCACCTTGAACATGCTGATAAAACCGACGAAAAGCTTCCGCAAAATTGGCAGATGTTCGAACAAGAAATGGATACGGCTGTCTATTCATATCTGGATTCGAAAGCTGCGGGAAGAGAGAAATCTTTTCTCAAGTCAAATTGGTTGGAAAGATTTCTTGCAGGGATCCGCCGGTCATTGGCTAATCTGATGCCTAAACCGGCTGCCATAGGTTTGGCGGCGGTGGTAATAATCGGAACAATCTATTCTTATGCTTACATAAGCCGCCCGGATTATTTTGATATGGCAAAATTCAAAGTTAAACCGTTGGCTGCAATGCGAAGTGCTGCAATTGCAGATAACGAATTGCAAAAGGGTTTGCACAGCTTTGATCGCGGCAACTATTCCGCTGCCATCAGACAGTTAAGTTCATTTATTTTACATTCACCGGATAGCTATGTTGCTAATCATTATCTTGGCATCGCTTATTTAATTGATGCAAAAAAAAGTTTGCCCGGTTTAACTTATAATTATGATGATAAAAAGGTTAATCATGGGAAACAATATTTACAGAAAGCTCTCGCCCTATCCGGCAATAATTATTTTTATCAGGAAGATAATTATTGGTACCTGGCAAAAGCTGCGTTAATGCAGGAAGATTTAACCGAAGCAAAAATATATTTGCACAAGATGCTAGAATTGGATCATCCCGGTCTGATGAGAAAGGACGAGGCTCAAAGTCTTCTAAATAAAATAGAGTGAGTTCGTACAAACATTTGGAATGTACAGCGATTCAACTCCGGCCCCGGCATCAGTCGACGGGCCGGCCATGAGTTGGTTTCCCAAACGATTGCAGGCTCTGTTGAAAATCAATCTAAACCATTCTCCCAATCCCCAATTAAAATAAAGGGTCCCCAATAAAAAGGATTCTGCTTCCAATCCTTGGCATGGATCATGTCTATCTTTGCCTGTTGCAATGCACGACTTTTATTCATCCCTGCCCGCAAATTTGTGTAAAATTTTGTCATCAGTTCAGCCGTAGATTCATCCTGAACCTGCCACAAACTGACCAGTAAACTAGAAGCGCCGGCGTAAAGAAAAGCCCTGCTCAACCCAACAATTCCTTCACCGCGCCGTAATTTTCCCAAACCGGAATTACAGCCGCTCAAAGCGACCAAATCCGCATGCAGCTTTAAATTAAAAATTTCATAGGTCTGCAAATATCCGTCTTCCCCATCCTTTTCACCCCGGGCAAAAACGATTTTTGAATACAGCGGCTGTTGATCATCTGCAATATAGTGGGTGGCAAGATGGATCAATTTGTAATCAGGTGCATATTTTTTGAAATTGGCTTCTGTGGCATTTTTGCCCGTAAAGGTTATACTACGCTCAAAATGCCGGGCTATGGTTTTCGCTTCATTCTCTGCAAAAGGCAGTTGAACGAATTCCTGATTTCTTAATTCTGAATTGCCCGGCAACAAAGATGCTATTCTATTTAAAAATCCATCTTTTTTCATCCCGCCAAAATCCGGATTTCCAAATGCAAGCAAGTCGTTTTGAGCCGTTTTTTTATTTCGCAATTTTGGATTCAGCAAGCTAACGGCAGGAATGTAAGAAATCGGATGATCTTCAATTAGATATCGCACATCCTTTTTACTATACTCCGTCACCAGCAATTCAAAAGGAAAGAAAAACAGAACATCGTCCGGCACAATGATTAGATCCGTTTTCTGTTGTAACAGCGTATCGTCAAGGACATCAGCAATAAGGGTTTGGTATAAATCGTGCAGAAGATCAACCTGAATATTAGCCCACTTGTGATCAATGGCGACATTTTCCACTTTTTTGTCATGATCAAAAAGCGGGCTGATCCGGGCAAGTCTCCTTTTCAACTCCTGGCGGGATAATTCGATAGCTTTAAAATCCATTCCCTCAGCAGTAAAAATCCAACAATAAATTTTTTCGGATGCAACAAAATATTCAATTAATAATTGATGGTCATTCAACAACTTTCCTTTAATTTCCGCAGCGGAAAGGATAGCTGGATGTTCCAACTGGTAAAATTCAGGATGCTTTGTTTCAATTTCCTGCAGCAAATGCGCTTTTTTTCGTTCCAACGATGAAATTTCACTTTCGATTTTTACGATTTTGCTTTGATCCGGTTGCTTCTCCGATTTATTCGATTCTTCCTCTGAAGCAGCATGTTTTGCTTCAATTTGTGATTCCACATCTATAATTTGGTTGCGTAAATCAAGCGGTATGTCTTTTAGTCGATGAAACATTTTACCGGAGTAAAGCATTTCCAGCATGCCTCTTGCTTTGGCTCTCTCGGCGTACGAAAAAGCGGCTTTGCCAAATTTGTCTTTAGATTCTGTCCCGTGAAGGATATAAAGGATGTCGATCAGTTGTTCATAAACATTCAGATTGATACTTTGAAAAGTGGAACGGTTTTCCGACAGTAATAATGAGCTTCTCACATTTTCTATCAGTTCGATTGCCGCCAATAAATGACGGCGGGCATCACTATAGTTTCCTTGTTGCTTATAAACCCGGGCTAATAAACTATGAGACATCCAAATTGATGGCACTTCGTGAATACTCTCGCTGATTTTTAATGCCTGTGTAAGCAATTGAACGGCATCTTTAGGATGTCCTTGTAAAAATGATAAATTTCCCAGATTTAACAACTGTTTTGCTTCAATATCTTTACTTTGGATTTGTCTGGCAATTTTAAGCGAATTCTCTAATGTTTTTTGCGCATCTTTGAATTTACCCATCTCCATTTGAAGCAAACCGATGTCGCCGAGAAATACCGATTGGTTATTCAAATCGCCAATTTCTCTTTCTATCTGCAAGGAACGATTATAATACTCTAATGCTTTGTCACGATGACCCAATGAATGGTGGGAGGCGCCCATATTGCCAAGATAGATTGCTAACTGGTATTTGGCGCCGATTTTTTCTGCAATCTGAGCCGCTTGTTCCGTATATTGCAGCGCTTTTTGATAATTTCCCAACTCAACATTGACATTACCAATCATGGAAAGACTGCGACTTTCGCTGGCCCGATCACCAATTTCACGGGCAATAATTAAAGCTTTCTGCAAGTAATCTAATGCCTGTGAATAATTTCCTAAACTCCAGTACATGGTTCCAAACGCATTAAATGCCCGTCCTCCCTCGCTTTTGTTACCAATTTCTTTTAAAACAGGCAATGCCCGCTCAAAGTTAATCTGAGCTTTCGAGTAATTGTTTATTCTCCAGTAACACAAACCTGAATTTAAAAACCAGGTTCCCAAATGCGTCTTGTCCCTAATCTTTCGGTCGATTTCGATGGCTTTTTCATAATTATTCAACGCATTTGTAAATTGAGAGCGATAGAAATAAATAGTACCGATGTTGCCGATGTTGAGACTTGCCAATTTTTCATCTTTAATCTCCTGCGCGATATTCAATGCCTTTTTATGTTTTTCCAAAGATTCCTGAAACCGGCCTGAATTGCGAAGCACAACCCCGGAATTGGAAAGCAAGATGATTTCATTTCTTTTGTCGCCAAATTCCCGGGCAATTGCAATAGCTTTGCTGTAATATTCCAGCGCTTGCGGATATTCTGCAATACCGGCATAAATCGCCCCTATATTGCCAAGATAGCGTTCCTTGCTTTTTCTATCGCCGAAACGCTCTGCGATGGCCAGGGCATTTTTAAAAGATTTCATTGCTTGTCGGGGTTTACCCGTTAATGTTAAGATTCTGCCGCGCTCACCTAAGAATCTGCTCTGCATTTCTAAATCACCGATCCGTACTGATTTTTTGTATCCGACAGCTTGAATATCCAGAGCCTTCTGCAGCTTTCCTTCATTATAGTAAATGCTGCTTTTTTCAAGATAAGCCGGAAGACATTGGGGCTCGAGTTTAACAGACTTTTCCAGAGCTTGAATGGCTTTGTTCAACTCTTTTTTTTCAGCCAATATCAACCCCAGGCCGTAGTAAATGGTTCCACGATGCTGTCCACTTCGTACCAGGCTGTCCAGATAAACAATCATGTTATCATAGTTTTTATTGTCAAGAACAGATACCAGGCTGGTGAATACATACGCACATCGATTACCCCGTTCAATACTTTGCTTGAAATTTTTAATTGCCCGTAACGTATCTCCCTTTTCCTTTTCCAGTAAACCAATACCGTAATAAACGCCAGCATTATCAGGATAAAGTGTACGGAGATTTTCGAGGTACTTTTGCACTTTGGGAAGTTGGTTTTGAGCTTTAAACGCAACAATCAATTTTAAATATGCGCGGCAAAAGGAAGAATCCTGTTCGATGATTTCCTGAAGACTCTGAATCGACTGTTTATATTGCTTATTCCCGAGTAATTCGAGAGCCGATTCGTACTTTTTCAAGGCGGGGTTACCGGTTTCAGAGTTTCGCCTGTTTACGGCAGAAAAAATGATAATCAGGGTTAGAACGAGTGCGCTGAGGAAAAACAGAAAGATTTTCTTTTTCATAAAAATAAAACGGTTTTTTACAAGCATTCTTTATAAAGCAATATTATCACTCTTGTAGTAAATTATTGTCAAGGGCCATCATATTCCGTTGTTGCTCAAGAAAATCCCCATTTTATTAATTCGGAGCGAAAAAAGTGGTAAAGTTAGGAGTGGCTAAAGTGCCTAAACGATAAAGGCAACTTTTTCTTTATTCAATGAAACAATTTATCGGGAAAAAAGCAAGGGGTTTTTGGGGAAACGGTGGTAAATATTTTGCTTGTCGGGATGTAATGGTTTATAGTTCAATTATCACTGATTTTCATTACGTTTTAAAAATCCTCAATTAGCTCTACAAGCTTGAGCCGATTTCAAATTTTATTTTGTAACTGTCCAGCCAATCATTT
>JAACEJ010000752.1 GCA_011682565.1 Actinomycetota bacterium
GAAGAAAAAAAGCTCGACGCTGGAAAGTACAGTTTCCGCTCGCGTCTTCCCCTGCCGCAGCTCTCTTTGGTGATCGGCAAGTATAAAAAACAAAGCGTGCAAGTGGATAGTGTAACGTACAATCTCTTTACCTATCCGGATCATAATTATTATAAATCTTATTTTAGCGCTCTCGGCGATACACTGCAAGTGTTGATCCGCGAGGCAAAAAATAATTTCGAAAGACAAATTGATCTCGCTTACCCCTACGCCTCACTTTCACTGGTTGAAGTACCGTCACAGTTTTATGCATACGCCCGGCGCTTTGGATTTGTGCAGGAAACCATTCAGCCGGAACAGGTTTTCGTGCAGGAGAATGGCGTTTTTATGCGCAGTGCTGATTTTAAACTGACTTTTGAAAGAATAAAAAGAACGAATAAGCGGATGAATCGAACAGTGTCGGACAGAGAATTACAGACAGGTCTTTTTAACCGTTTTTCGCAAGAGCTTACAAGCGGCTCCAGCGGATCGAGGTATAGAAGAAGATTTTCATTGTTTTCCTACAGTATTTTTCCGGATTATTATTCTTTTGTCAATCATCTCAGTTCAAAGCAATGGCCGGTTTTAAATTTCTCTTTTGAATCGTATCTCAGTGCTAAATTTGCTGAAGCAGCGTCTCCGTTTTCCAGGTTTGTTCGTGGGATAACGGATGAAGAAAAAGCGACACTGATACTTCAGAAGAAAAATCTTGCCGACATTATTCGCGATCCTGATCTCATCGATCAGATTAAACCGATCCTGAAGGTTAAAAGCAATTATCTTTTCAATTTGATGAAAAGTGAAATCGGGCCGGATAAATTTGAGGACTTTATAAAAGAAATGCTGCAAAAATACCGATTCACTAATTTGGATGCAACGACTCTGTCGGATGAGTTGCGGCAAAGATATACGTTCAATCTGCAATCGCAATTGGATTTGTGGTATGCGGAAAAGGACTTGCCCGGATTTTTGATATCGGATGTTAAAAATTATTCTGTTCTCGATGCGGATCGGACGCGCTATCAAGTCGAATTTACTGTTGCCAACCTTGGAAAGGCGCCGGGGCTTGTCTCTTTGCAGTTCAGAGCACGGCGCAGCAGAAGGTTCGGCAGAGGATTCTTTGGCTCACCGCCGCCGCCGCTGGAGGAACGTCTCGTTGCGGTCGATGCGGGACAAGCCAAAAGGGTCGGCGTCGTTTTTGATGAAGAACCGCGCGGAATGAGCGTCAATACATTGGTCGCAAAAAATTTGCCCCTGGAAATGAGGGAACGATTCGAGAATTTTAAATTAAATGAAAAGGCGCAACCGTTTGACGGCGAAAAAGTACTCGGGAAATTACCTCCTTTTGTGCAACCGGGAGAAATTGTTGTCGATAATGAGGATGAAGGATTTCACGCAGATACGAAAATAAAGCAAAGTTTGCTGCAGAGGCTACTCAAGTTAAAAAAGAACGACGAAGAAGAGTATGTTCGTTTCTCTTTCTGGCGTCCACCTGTTCAATGGCGCAAAACAATATTTAGTAACTTTTATGGCAAATTCATTCATTCAGCCTACTTTAGCAAAGCCGGCAAGGGCGAGCGTGTTGTTTCATGGACCAGCAAACTTCCGGCGAGCGGACAATACGATGTTTATTGTTATAATGCGCGAATTCGCTCACCCTTTGGCGGACGGGGAAGGCGACGGCAGTATATCGGAGAATCATCTATCATGATGACGGCGTTGAACATGTGACGATGAATCCGAAAAAGTCGGAAGAAGGGTGGACATTTTTGGGTACATTTTACATGTCCGCGGGTGATGCAAAAATCGAATTAACCAACAAATCCAATGGCCGCACCGTTATTGCCGATGCCGTCAAGTGGGTGAAACGTTGAAACAACAGGTTTTGAAAATGAAACATCTCTTAATATTTTTATGCGTTTTATTCATCAATCCAGGGGCGGCTTTTCCTCAAGAAATATTAACCCTGGATCAGGCGCTTGAAATCGCAATGCAAAACAGTCCGGATATTCAGCGTTCCAAGTTAAATTTGGTGCGCAGCAGCGAGTCCCTAAACGCGCAAAAGGCTGCCCTGAAATCCAAATTCAGCCTGTCGATAAATCCGTTTTATTTCAGTCGGGCCAGGCAGTTCAATACGTTTTTTAACACCTGGAATACGACGGAAAGCAAGTCTTCGTCCGCTGATTTTCGCATCATCCAGCCGATCGAGTGGACGGATGGGACGCTCTCGCTCATCAATCGATTTCAATGGCAGAATTCATTCAGCGAGTACAGGAATGAACGCAATAAAACTTTTAGCAATGATTTCTATTTGAATTATAACCAACCGATTTTTACCTATAATCGTACCAAGCTGGCGCTGAAAGAACTTGAACTGGACCTGGAAAATGCATCGCTGAGTTTTTCAGTGCAAAAGCTGACGCTGGAATACCAGGTGACGCAATATTTTTATGATGTGTACAGGAAAAAATTGAGTCATCAAATAGCAATCGAAGAATTCAACAACCAGGAACAGAGCTACCGGATTATCAAGAACAAGGTTGATGCCGGTTTGGAAGCGAAAGAAGAGTTGTATCAGGCCGAATTGAACCTGGCGAACAGCAAATCAAAAGTGAAAAATACCCAGGTAACTTTTGAATATGCGGTTGATAATTTTAAAAAAATTACCGGTCTTCCCATTGCCCAAGATGTCGATG
>JAACEJ010000275.1 GCA_011682565.1 Actinomycetota bacterium
CACTCGCGAAGACGCTTCGAGCGCGGACAAAAAAATCGGTACGACCGGTCGCGGGATTGGTCCTGCGTATGTGGACAAGTATGATCGGACGGGCATCCGAATTGTCGATTTGCTCAATCGTGATTTTCTGCGCGAGAAAATTGCATTTAATATTCAGGAAAAGAATAGAATTTTGCAGCAGATTTATGGCAGCGAAAAACTTGACCCGGGAAAAATAATTGCAGACGCTGTTCGTTTTGATGAATTCATCGACGAGTATGTGACGGACACTTGTATTTATCTCAACAATGCCATCGATGAAAAGAAAAACGTTTTGTTCGAAGGTGCCCAGGGTACCATGCTTGATGTCGACTTTGGTACATATCCATTTGTAACCTCGTCGAATCCGATTGCCGGTGGAGCGTGTGTGGGTTTGGGCGTTGGGCCGACCAAAATTGACCAAGTCCTGGGAATTGTCAAGGCGTACACGACCCGCGTTGGCATGGGCCCGTTTCCTACGGAATTCGATCCCGAGTTTGATGAAAAAATGCGCAAGTTGGGTGGTGAGTTTGGAGCAACAACAGGACGGCCCAGACGATGCGGTTGGTTCGATGCTGTGGTCGTTAAACACGCTGTCAGGGTGAGCGGGCTGACAAATCTGGCCATTACAAAACTGGATGTACTGGATACGCTGGAAGAAATTAAAATTTGTACGGCTTACAAGGTGGGTGATAAAGTTATTAGCCATTACCCCGCTGAACTGTGGCTTCAGAATACTGTGGAACCGATTTATGAAACGCATCCCGGCTGGCTGGCGCCGACAGGAGAAGCAAAGTCGTTTGATACATTGCCGGAAAACGCTCGCAAGTATTTAAATCGAATTCAGGAATTGGTTAATGTTGGCATTTCGATTGTTTCAGTCGGCTCGGACAGAAAGCAAACGATTTTTGTCGATTAATGGGATTAGAGCAAAGGCCGTCAGTTTTTCTTGAAAAAAGAAAGAATTTTTTTCCATATTTTTTTGATCCACACCAAAACGCCTTTTTGCATCGGCGGCTCGACAAGTTGTTTTCGCTCGGAAAAATACACTTCCCGATCTTGGATTGATAATTCTTTCCGCCCCAAATTTTCGTGATATTCCCAGTCCAGTTCTTTGACCTTGTCGTTTAAAGTTGCTACAATTTTTACCTCGATTTCTTCCATCTCCAGTTCCTTGCAAGCCTGAAAGCGCCTGAACCCACTCAATAATTCATTGTTTTCATTCAAAATGATTGGATTGATCAAACCGATGGTTTCGATCGAATCTTTGAGAGTGGCCAGGTCTCCGGCTTCACTTCGGATTCTTTTGCCAACTTTAATCTCATCTGTTTTTATTTTCATTAAATTTTCTCCTGTTATGCATTTCTGAAAAAGATATATAAGGATGACGTGCTTTTTGCGCCTCCTTTGAATATGCAAAGAACATCATTAATTATCAAACAAAAAGATGCTGCGAGTTAAATTTTGTTGTAATAATATTTGAAAAGTGTTAGTTTCTCCCTGACAGGTTTGAGAAATCGTCAAGACAAATTGTATTTTGTCATTCGAAAATAATTTTACTATTGGGACAAATGTCCGGAACCATTGCCTGTACAGGAAGGATTTCCGGCACGATCAGTTAGGATTAAAATGAATGCACTGGATATCATTACTAAAAAAAGAAATGGTGAAAAACTTGGCCGTGAAGAGATCGACTTTTTTGTTCACGGGTATGCTGCAAACCGTCTGCCTGATTACCAGATGGCCGCACTGCTGATGGCCGTTTATTTTCAGGGTATGGATTTTGAGGAAACCGCTGGGTTGACAAATTCTATGCTGCATTCCGGGGATATTCTTGATTTTAGAAATGTTGATGGCTTTAAAATCGACAAGCACAGCACCGGCGGGGTTGGAGATAAAGTATCTCTCGTTTTGGCGCCGCTTGTTGCAGCAGCGGGTCTCAAGGTGCCGATGATATCCGGGCGGGGACTGGGACACAGTGGTGGAACGCTGGACAAGCTGGAGTCGATTCCCGGCTTTCGCACCAATCTTTCTGTGCAAGAATTTTATCGGCAAATTTGTGATTTGGGCGTATCAATGATAGGTCAAACCGAGAGGATCGTCCCGGCGGATCGAAAAATGTATGCCCTGCGCGATGCGACGGCGACAATAGAATCCATTCCGCTCATCACCGGAAGCATTTTGAGCAAAAAGCTTGCAGAGGGAATCGGCGGTCTGGTGCTGGATGTGAAGACAGGGAGAGGCGCGTTTATGCAGAATTTTAAAGATGCTGAAACGCTTGCAACAAGTTTGATCCGCACGGCAGAGTTAAATGGCTTGCCCACTACAGCGTTGATCACCAACATGGATCAGCCGTTGGGAAACACAGCCGGTAATTGGCTGGAGACACGCGAAGCTATCGAGGCGCTGCATGGGCATGGGCCGGAAGACCTGGTGGAGGTGACTTTTGCTTTGGCCGCGCAAATGCTGGTCATGGCCGGCTTTGCGGCAAATGTTGATCAGGCAAAAAAAGAATTGCAAAAGCTCATTATAAACGGAAAAGCATTTCAAAAATTCTGCGATATGGTGCAAGCGCAGGGTGGTGATCTTGCCTTTATCGATGAACCTGAGAAATATCCGCCCTCAAAAATTATCCTGCCGGTGTTGAGCGAACAGGAGGGTTATGTTCAAAAACTCGATGCGCGGAAAATCGGTTTTGCAGTCGTACATCTTGGCGGCGGACGTGAGGTCATGGAAGATCGGATCGACTATGCGGCCGGCGTTGTTTTGCACAAAAAGATCGGTGATTTTGTCCGGGAGAACGAGGTGCTGGCGGAATTGCACACTGATCGCAGGGATACTGTGGAGACGATTAGAAAGAATGTCCTGAGCGCTTTTGAAATAGATGAAGAAAAAACTCGGCAACCTGAATTGATTTTTAAAATATTGGGAAAAAAGAATTCTCGTTCCCACGCTCCTGCGTGGGAATGCTTGTTTTGACGCTCTGCGTCGAGTATTGAGAAATGATAATATTTAGTTTGTGTTAGTAAACTGGACGCAGAGCATCCAGAAATCCATTCCCACGTAAAATGTGGGAACGAGAGTGATTTTAATCCGGAGATGGTACATGCGTTTTATTCAGACGGAAATTCAGGATGTGATTCTGGTTGAACCAAAGGTTTTCAAAGACAGTCGCGGTTATTTTATGGAAACATATAACCAAAAGATATTTCATGAAAACGGCATTACCGCAGAATTTGTGCAGGACAATATGAGCAGTTCGGTTCAGGGAACGCTGCGCGGGCTGCACTACCAGCTTTCGCCCTATGCTCAGGGGAAATTAGTCCGGGTGACAAAGGGCCGGGTTTTCGATGTCGCCGTGGATATTCGCCGCAATTCGCCAACATTCGGCAAATGGGTTGGCATTGAACTCTCCGAAGAAAATAAACGCTCTCTGTTCATCCCGCCGGGCTTTGCTCATGGATTTTATGTCCTCTCTGAAATGGCAGAATTCACATACAAGTGTACGGCTTTATACTCGCCCCGGGCTGAAAGAGGAATTGTCTGGAACGATCCCGACATCGGCATTGCATGGCCTCTGCTTGAGAATAAACTCATCCTTTCGGAAAAGGATAATAACAATCCTCCCCTCCGTCTCGCCGATATTGATAAAATGGAATAATGATACAAATTATTGTTGATTTAACAAATTACTAAACAGTTCCTCTAAAGGTACGCTGGCAAAAGTAGAAGCCGAATCCGACATACTGTATGCAATAATAAGTTCATTGTTATTAATTATTGAACCACAAGAATAAATGACATTAGGTACGTAGCCTTCCCTTTCTTCGTCATTTGGCATGAGTAGAGGATCATGGAGTTGGCCAATTACTTTTGTAGGATCTTCCCGGTCAAGAAGCATAGCACCTAAACAATACTTTCTCATAGGACCGACACCATGAGTAATTAACAGCCAGCCTTTCTCCGTTTCGATAGGTGGCCCACTGTTGCCAATCTGCACGAATTCCCACGGGAATTGAGGCGTCTGTAATAATGTCGCCTCTTGCCAAACGTTGATATTATCAGAAAACATGATATAATTATTCACGCCGTCATGACGGGAAATCATTGCGAATTTGCCACTAATTTTTCTGGGAAAAAGCGCAAGGTCTTTGTCTTGTGCACATTCTCCATTGAGCGGCATAATACGAAAATGATAAAAGTCCTTTGTTTCCATCAACTTCGGTAGGATAGTGTGGCCATTATATGCCGTGTAAGTGGCATAATAGGTGAAATGACCATCATCATCGGTGAATTTTGTAAAGCGAGCATCTTCGATTCCGTTACTCTCAGTATAAGAAATTGGAAAAATTACTCGTTCTGAAATTGCGGTATCGAGTGAAAAAGTTATTTCATAATGAGAACTCGCCACCCAATTTATTAATTTCAGTGCTTTTTGTTTGTCAGAGGTTAGTTTTATACTTTTCCTGATGTCTGCAATTGCGGCCTGTAGTTCTCCATAAATAAATTTATCTCCCAGTTTATCCATAACTAAATAGATAATGTTTTTATGAATATTCATTTCATAAAGTTTTTTTATAAAAGATTTTTTGTCATAAACATAACGTGTTATTACTTCGGGTACATCAACCAGGTTACTTTCTTTCTCAAATTTTAAATTATTATTTTTATCGATTACGCCGCTTCGAAACATTATTGATGAAATATGGCCTTCACCGACACCACGAAAACTAACAATGATTCTTTTTTGACCTTCTTTTAAATTGAACTGATCCGGATCTTCAACAATCGAGGGGTTAAAGAAGGCAATGGATTCAATAGAGTATTCCATGGTAAAATATGAGCCAATTAATAGTCGTTTTTTCAACGATATAGATTCCGGATCAATTTTTAGTTTATCAAATATATCATGTAATTTGTTAAAATGACTCTCAAATATTTTTGTTATATTTCGATGTCGCTTAGAGAACTCTCTGAGTACTTCATTAAGCATCAAATCAGCATTTTCATCTGGTGTTTTTATAACGTTTTGAATAATGGACTGAGGTCTTTTTGAATTATTTTTCATAAAGAAACGAGTGATGACTCTTTTCGGGTTGGGATAAAACCGGTTTGGTTTCCTATTAACTGTGATGTTCATGATTGCTCCCATAGTTCAAAAATTAACTTCAAAAGGTAGTTGAAATACAATTTTAAAATGCAAGTTTTTACAAAAACATGATTTGTTTTTATTGCAAATCTATGAGTACTTTCTGTCCCATACGAGACATGATAATGTTTATTTGTTGGGACATTTTGTGCTATTTTTTAAGGAATTCTCTCGATTTTATTTAATATTCAAATATCATACCGCATATTTTCAGATATCAATTTTCATAATGGTGTTATTACCTGCCGGGAAAACAGAATCTTTGAGGGATATATTTCATGAAAATCTCGTAAAGTCGTAACAATAAATATCTGTTCCTGCGCTAAGCGAAATTTTGAGAAAATTTACTAAAAGATTTCGCTATAAAGATAAGGGGACAATATTTTTCGTTAAACACAGTTTTAATGAATATTTTCTCTTCGCAATTTGCTAGGCCTTAACCCAAATTTACCAAGTTTGGGCCAAAAACAGGTTATTTTAGGGCAAAAACAGAGTTAAGTTATTGTTATTTGGTTTAACGAGTCGCTGTA
>JAACEJ010000276.1 GCA_011682565.1 Actinomycetota bacterium
TTTGTGGCAAACCGTACATTTTGTGTCTTCATCATGACATGAATAGCACGTTTCCATATCGGGTAAAAGATTGTCTTTTGGCTGCATGCTCGAATCCGCTGCTGCATGACAATCGGTACATTCCGCACCCACTTCTTCAACATGATATTTATGGGAAAATATGAGGTCCAATTTCTGTGCTGAACAAGTCTCTGAAATTGAAACAGAAAACAGTACCAGGAAAAAAAATAACATGAAATGCTTCATTGTGGCATCCTCTTGTTACCAAAGGTAAGATATATGATTTAGAAACCGGGAATCCTGTTTTTTAAAACGGTTCGTCAGCCATTGATACTCAACATCGACAGCGAAATGACGATTGAGCCGGTATGACAACCGCGCCGCATTCGCCAGTTGATTTTCATACTCGTAAACTTCTTCGATGCGATATTTAGAATAATCCATGTAAACCGAGGCGATAAAATTTTTCATAAATTCCCAGGCGTAATCGAACATGAGTCCCAGTTGATCGCCGGCGTAGCCGCTTTCATAAACGAATCCCACGCTGCCATTTCCGCTTTGCAGGGTGAGAAAGAATCTATTTGCGCTGTCTTCTTCAAAGTTCACAAACTGGAATTGGCCGTCAATGTAATATCCGGGAAAAAGCTGCCAGGCAGCGCCGACTCGATATTGAGTATATGCCCGGGGTTCAAAAATAGTAAAATATGAATTGGCATAAACTTGCGGATATTGGCTCTTAAATTCTACTGTCGTCAGAAATTTTTTGCTCCAGGGATTTCGGACGGAGATAAGGAGACGATGCATCCGCTGATTTTCCAGATCATAGTGTGCCTGTATGCGCAGCCGGGTTTTGGGAAGCAGGCTTGAATAAAAGTTGGCTCCCGTTAAATGCCAAAAGACATTATTTTCATTTTGTTTTCGCAGATACAAAAACTGCACTTTTGAGGAAAACATCCTTCCTATTTGAAATACACCCCCGTTCACAAAACTATCTTTCATTTCATAAACTTTAAAGCTTTTCTGAAAATTGCTTTCCACACCGGAATAAAACTGCAAAGAAAAATGCTTCGAGATCGACAAACTTCCATTTACACCATCCAGTGCGCCAAGCACTGTGCCGGGATGCAGGAATTGCCGACCCAAAGAAATATTCAGTCTGTTTTTCAAAAGGTTTTTAAATTGCAGCCGCAGAGAATACATTTTAAAACGTTGGTCGCTTTTTAGTGACTGGTCGGCATCCGTAAGAGCGCGCATTGAAGCATTCAAATTGATGCGATTGTTGGCGGTTGCCACATTGAATCTCGCATATTGATAAATCCTGGTATGCATCTCATTGCTCTTAAAACTGTAAATCGAATTTTTCGCTGAACCGTGAAATTTGAACCCACCGGCTATAAGCGATTGGGTGATGAGCATAAAAAAAATAGTAATAACAAAAACAGACTGTTTCATTTTTCATCCTGCAATTTGCGTTTAAATGATGAGGCGCCGGACCCGACCGCCTCTTTATTTCAAGTTTATTTTACAATGATAGCAGAATAATTGTTTATCGGAGCCTTGTATTTATGTGCAGCTAACGCATTATAGGCAAATCCATTGACACCATAAAGCAAGGATTTTACATCGTAGCCGAGAAGCTGCAAATAGGCCGTAACCTGCGCAAAAGTTTGTCCTGTATAGCAGTACATAACAATTGTTTTATCTGCGGGCAAATATTTCATCTTGGCATCGGATTTGAGATCAACTTTAGGCACAAAGCAAACAGCGCCAGGGATATGACCGGGATTTTCGTATTCAGCTTGCGGCCAGTAGTTAACGATAATCATCTGTTGCAACTTGTGACAACCACTTTGAGGTGCCCCTGATTGTGCTGTCGGTGGTTACACCACACATGCCGAACAACAGGTTCTGAGCGTTATATCTCAAAAGATTCAGGACACAGGTCGCGTAACTGGCAGATTGTCCCGTGTAGCAAATGTTCAGAATAGTTTTATCTTTCGGGATTGTGCCATCATCTACTTTGTCCATCAAGCTGGTTAGAGCGATATTGTGAGCACCTTTGATGTGGCCGGTCGCAAAATAGGCAGCAGAACGATAGTCGATAATGAACGGATCATTGGAAGTATTGCCGTCGACCAGATTTGTGAAAACATCACTTATGCCAATATTAACTCCCAAGCCGGACGGAGTAGTGTAATTTGTAAAATACGTATCACCAACTTTTGTAATCAATCCGAATTCATCGATCTTTTCAGGCTCGGTTGGATTTTTATTTCTGCTGCAAGCAACCGATGACAGAATTACCAGCGCAAGCAAAAGGACGAGAAATCTTTTAGACATTTCAACCTTTTCTTTTTTTAATATTTGCTGAACTGATGATTTCAAGGCTTTGTTTCTATGCCGATGATCTTTTTCCTCTTTTTGTTTCGTCCGGGTTCAATTATTTAGTGAGTACAATGTCTTTATTTGCTTCAACCTCGTCAGGTGCTAAATCCTCAAGGGTAAGCCAATAGTCGGAATTATGACATTTCGCACCACACCAGGCACTGCCGGTTGTATCTGTTTGTGCCGTCCATCGCTGAATATTATGAGGTGTTGCATACTTCCAGGTTGGTTCAGCGTTATAATTTGGCAAATCCGGAATCCCCCAACTGGCAAAAGTGTTGCGTGCAATGGGGATGTGTCGAACGGGAACGTACTCGTAATTTCTTTCCGGACTTTTAATGGGGTTTTTAGCAATCTTGAATGTTATATAAGAACTCCCTGTTATTCCTTCACCACCGGTATGGCAGCTATTGCAATTTTTATACGGCTGCGAATGACACACCTGGCAGGATAGTTGGCCCCAATGCATGGAATGAAATATGTTTGCCGTCTTTTTATCTGCATGGCAATCTTCACAGCGAACCATATCGGTGTCTGTGTATCTGTTTTTCGCCATTGGGCTGCTGCTATGCATGGCCTCGGCTGTGTGGCAAGTGGTACAACGCATCAATTGTGCAGACCAATGGACATCACCGGTTATGCCTTCATTTTCGCCAAAATATTCAGCACCAACTCGTGAGCCATGACAAGCGGTGCAGTTATCCCTGGAACTCGGCTCTTTATTAAAATTATGCCCGTCGATGAAACCGCCGTTAACAGATACCGGTCGGATAACATGGCATTGACCACAACTCGCGTGGCATTTTGCACATTCTTTGTTAAAATTTCTGGCCACGGACGGATCACTGGAAATATCATATCCCAAACGTTTTTCAATCTCTGTATAATAGCCTTTCAAATTTGCATGCAGACTGTTCTTGTAACTGACAACAATGTTCGCATGACAACTGCTGCAAAAATGATCAACACTATCGCTCGGCATGGCAACCAGGCCCTCGTGAGCGGCCTCTTTGTCGTTCGCTTGTGGGTTGCCCAAGTGACAGGCCGTACAGCCAAGCGCACCGTGCGTTGAATTAAGAAAAGAACTCTTGACAAGAACAAGTTGCCATGCCTCCAACGGAGACACTGCGCCGCCACAGCCTTCGCCTGCATTACTATTCGAAGGCGGCAAAGGGGTGGCAACCTTTTTTAATTTTTCAGCATCCAGGTGACAATTAACGCAGCCATTGTCGGAAGCGAGATTTAATTCTTTTGTCGCCGCCGGATACTTTTCGGTACATTGTACAAGGATCAAAACTGTTACTGCTAAAAACGCCAATAAAACGAGCACGTATTTTTTACTCACTTTTGAATCTCCAAATAAAAAAAATGTCCCTATTCCTGCTTTACGCCATTATGAGAACTGAGCGCTGTCAGAACTGTTTTGATTGCTGTGCTGTTTTGTTCCGCTTTTAGCGCTTTTTCAAAATACTCGCGTGATTTTTTTTTATCGCAAAAAAGCCAGAGCATACCCAGGCGGAGAAGCGTATCCACCGATTGCCGGTCTTCCGACAGGAGCTTTTCCGCATCGTATACAAGCTCCCCGCAAGGGCAATCGTCTTCCACCGGATCTGTATTGATAATAAAATCAATATCGTCTCTGACCAGTGACTGGAAGACATCGAGTGCTTTACGAATTTTCCCGGTCTGGTTGTAACAAACAATCAGCTTTTTCCTGATCATCTTATTACGGGGATCACTTACGAGAGCTTCCTCCAACTCTTCCGCTGCACCCCAATAATTTCGCGCAATAAAATATTGATTTCCTAACATTTCAGACATAGTTTGTATTTATTTGCAACAACCTCGCCAAACCGTAAATCAAGTAATATCAAGTACCGACAAAGACAGACAACAAAACAGATTGTTTCATGTTCAGAGAAGAATATTCGAAAGGCATTAAATATAAAAGGGATAGAACATGCAAAACGATTTGTTTCGGTGAAACAAAGGTGTTTCGCAAGGAATATCATACTACAGAATGGAGTGAGATTGCAAAGGAAGAAAAGAGTCCATTTAAATGACAAATTCGCAAAAAGTCGAAAAACATGTCATCGCAAAGAGCAGAGCGACAGTTTACCCTGAATTATCGTGGAAGCGATCTCGGACGGCAATATTCTCATATTTTGTCAAGCCCCAGGTTTTTCATTCGCCGCCACAACGTCGTTCGCCCGATGCCCAGTTCCTGAGCAACCAAAGTTTTGTTCCATTTGTGCTTTTGTAAAAGTTGTAACAATTCAATTTCCTTTTTCCCGCTAACATTTAACACATTGTGTGTCGAATTTGGAGCGGCCTGACGAATTTGGGGAGGCAGCTTTGCAGCATGGATCGGCTCTTCTTCGGCTGTGCGCGCAAAAGAATACTCGATACAATTTTCCACCTCGCGTACATTTCCAGGCCAGGAATATCTCATCAACTGATCCATCGCCACATCATCAATTTCAGTTATCCTTTTGCGATAACGCAAGGCGTACTTTTCAATGAAATGTTGGACAAGATAGGGAATATCATCCGGGCGATCTCTTAACGGCGGAATTTCAATCGGAATCACGTTGAGGCGATAATACAAATCTTCCCGGAATTCACCGTCTTTAAGCGCTTTTTTAATTTCTCTGTTCGTTGCAGCAATGACACGAACATTGACCCGACGCGTTACAGATTCTCCGACTCGCTCGAGCGAACCTCCCTGAAGAACGCGCAAAAGCTGTAGTTGCATTTCCAGGGACATTTCGGCAACTTCATCAAGAAAAATCGTTCCCCTGTCTGCCAATTGAAATCTTCCGCATCTGTCCTTTACAGCGCCGGTAAAAGCCCCTTTAACATGTCCAAAAAGTTCACTGGCAAGCAACTGTGGCGGAAAGATCGAACAATTCACCTTAATGTAGGGTTGATCTTTTCGCTGGCTTGTTTCAACAATGGCATTGGCAATCAATTCCTTACCGGTACCGGACTCGCCCTGAATGAGTACCGACGCATCCGAATCAGAAATTTCATCAATGAGTTCAAAAATTTCGTGCATTATTTTATTGTGAGCAACAATGCCGTGGAATTGGCTTTCCCTGTCAAGGTTTATCATGGTGCCGCAATCAGACAAATCAGCAAAAGAAATGACGCCTCCAATGGGCTCACTGTCCACATTGTACAATACAGAAGAATTCAACTTGACATGAATCGGAGCGCCGTTTTTGTGAAGCATTTGAGACTCGTACCCGTAAATGCTGTCTCCATTCTCCAGGACGTGAGCGATCGGACACTTTTCCATGCACG
>JAACEJ010000277.1 GCA_011682565.1 Actinomycetota bacterium
GGTACTTTCAAATGTCCGGTTTGATCGGGATTATCGTACTTTGGAGAACGGTATAAAATCGATGAATCCTGCTGAAATAAAAACGCTGGACGGGTTGCAAGCAGCGCTGAATACCATTAACAAGGCCAGGAGCAAAGTGGATTCTTTGCAAAAGGCTGTTTCGGAGACCAGAACACATTTTACCGCTGATCTTGAAAATTTTCAAAACAGTTTAAAACGTGCCGATGATTGGATAAAAGAGGACTATAAGAATGCTTTGGCCAAGGCCAAACTGCCTGATATAAACAGGCAGAACATCGGCAAATTTATTTTTGGCAGCAAAATTGTTTACCAACTTGAGCGTATCCTGGGCATTACCGCTACTGTTCGCAAGTATGCCGCAAAATTCCAGTCGGATAAACCCAAAAAGGAAAAGCCGCCGAGACTGAAAGGCCAGAATATTCACTTTGTTCAGAAAAACGCAAAACCGGAATTTTGGGCCAGGAAAATTCATCTTTCCGGAAAAACACAAGAGGGATTATCTTTCGCAGGAGAAGTTGATAACCTGGTTTCCAGCCAAAGGCTTATCGGCAAAACGACAACCTTTACGATCAAAGGTTCGCGTGCCGACGGGAGTGCATTGAATGTGAACGGTGAGTTCAATTACCTGGACGAGGTTCCACAGGAAGCGTTTTCTTTGAAAATGAAGAAAATTCCTTTGAGTAATGTAAAACTTGCGGATCTTTACTCTTGGGATTTTGACCTTTCCTGCGCTTGCTGGATTAGTTCCAGAAGAGAGAGCACTTTATCTTTTGCAGGCTCCTTGATTCGTTTGATTTCTTCTTCCGAAAAATGTTCGTTCATAAAGTCAACAATCGGAAATCTTTCGAACCAGCAGTCGAAAGTCTTACGGCAGGGAGAACTCTGGTTTGCGTTGCGACAATATTCGAAACGAATTTGATGTCCGAGCATGGGGCATCGTCTTTCCTCATGATCAAAATCTGTAATCATCAAACAACTCCATTAAAGCGTCAGACCTCAAAGGTTTTTAAACCTTTGAGGTCTTGGCATTACGGTTTTGGCAGCCCTTCGAGGGATGCAAGAGATTTTCTAATGTCTTCTTCCGGCAGCGGATAATTGGTGAGCTTGTTGTTAAAATAAGCATCATAACCCAGGAGATCCATTAAACCGTGTCCGCTCCAGTTAAAGAGGATTACTTTTTCTTTGCCTTCCTCTTTTGCCTTTTTTGCCTCCTCGATGGTGGCAGCGATAGCATGAGACGTTTCGGGAGCAGAAATGAATCCCTCCGTCTTGGCCCAGAGAACAGCCGCTTCGTAACAATCGAGTTGATGCATGGCGCGCGGAGATGCCAGACCGTCTCGTATCGTCTGACTGACCAGCGGGGCCATACCGTGATAACGCAATCCACCGGCGTGAATCGGAGGAGGTACAAAATCATGGCCGAGTGTGTACATTGGCAGTAACGGCGTCATTTTCGCTGTATCGCCAAAATCATACGTAAAAGGTGCACGCGTCATTGTCGGGCAGGATGAGGGTTCCACCGGAATAATGTCGATTTCAGCGCCGTGAATTTTGTCGGCAATGAATGGAAACGACAGACCGGCAAAGTTGCTGCCGCCGCCTGCACAACCAATGATCGTGTCTACCTTTTTCTCGCCGGCTAATTCCAACTGTTTTTTGGCCTCCAAACCAATAATTGTCTGATGCAGCATCACGTGGTTTAAAACGCTGCCCAGCGCATAACGTGTCTTGCCCGATTGGTCCGTTACAGCAGCTTCAACAGCCTCGCTGATGGCAATTCCGAGACTTCCCGGTGTGTCCGGCATCTTTGCCAGAATATCCCGACCTGCCTTTGTTTCATTGCTCGGGCTGGCAACACATTTGCCGCCCCAGGTCTCCATCATCAGACGGCGAAACGGCTTTTGGTCAAAACTGATTCGCACCATGTAAACCTTGCACTCCAGACCGACCAGGGAACAGGCAAAACTCAGCGCGCTGCCCCATTGTCCTGCCCCGGTTTCGGTCGTTAATTTTTCGATACCGAACACCTTGTTATAATAAGCCTGGGGGACAGCCGTATTGGGCTTGTGGCTTCCAGGGGGGCTGACGCCTTCATTCTTGTAATAAATATGTGCAGGCGTACCCAAAGCCGCTTCAAGCCGTTTTGCCCGGTACAGCGGTGACGGACGCCACAGAGCGTACATTTCCAGTACTTTTTCCGGAATATCGATCCAGCGTTCCGTGCTGACTTCTTGTTCTATTAAATTCATTGGAAAAACCGGGGCCAGCATATCCGGCGAAAGCGGTTTTCCGTCCGGTCCCAACGGTGGTAATGGTGGCGTGGGTAAATCAGCCGCCAGATTATACCATTGCCTGGGCATATCTTTTTCGTCGAGCAGAATCTTTGTCGCGCTCATCAGAATCCTCCTTGTTTTATTATAATGCCAATTAGGAATTTGCAAGAATAAAAAAACCCGCTGCGATATTTCGTAGCGGGTTTAAAAATCTTTGTTACCGGGTAATACTAATACTTAATAAAATACTCCATTCCCACTACGATCGAATATATGCCACCACCAGCCCCACCAGTGGTTCCAGTTTTTATAAACGATTTTTGTGGAAATGTGAAAAGTCATAGTTTTAATCCCGTTAATTGGTTAAATAATATAAAGAAAAATTAGAATGATGTCAAGGTATTATATGACTTTTTCACTGGAAATTGAGATGGAAAGCAAGTATTATTACCCAACACATTACGCTACAAATTTAATATACTTTTTTTATAAAGATTTGTGGAGGTCGACAATCAACTTGTTGATTTTGTTTCTCAAAAGGTGTATTTTATTTTAATTGTTTTGATTTGTATAAATTATAGAAGGCATGGTAAAGCAGGATGATGAAGCAAAATTCCGGGAAAATGCACTTGTATGATAAAAATAGAGATGTCCTGGCTCTTGATTTTGACGGCGTCATTGCAAACAGTATAAGTGAATGTCTTGTTGTTGGGCATAATGCATTTGCTGCATTCAAACGACGCAGTGATATCATTGATGAACTTGGGGGATTGGATGAACAACGAATTGCTGAAAGTAAAAGGCTGAGGAACTTTATCCGCTCCGGTGAAGATTATGTTTATATCAATCTGGCGATCGAGAAAAAGGCGGATATACAAAATCAGGCGGATTTTGATCACTTTACGGAAAAGTTTTCCGGTCTGCGTCCGACATTTTTTGATATCTTTTATCGCGAAAGAGAAAGATTCTCGAATGAACAGAGACAGAAATGGATACAGCTCAATCCTTTGTATGCGGGAATAAAAGAATTTTTACGCCGGTTTTCACCAAAGGATCATTTATTTATTATTACAACGAAAAAGATTTATTTTGTCAATCTTGTTCTTTCTGCTCAAAAAATCACTTTGCCCGAATCTCATCTCTTTCATGCCAACAGTTCCATACCAAAAAAAGAAATTATTTCAGGTTTATTAAAGTCGCACCGTATCGCTCCCCAGCATTTTTATTTTGTTGATGACCAGGTGGATACGCTGCTCAAAGTACGGAATGTCGGGGTACATTGCATCTTTGCCGAATGGGGATATAATAATACGGAACAAAAGGAAAAAGCCCTGCAGGCAGGGATAACATCCATGACGCTAAACGAATTTTATAAATATTTTCAGGGAGATTGATTTGCGATTTTATTTTTCTTTTTTATTGCTTTTGCTCCTTTCCTGCAGTAAAAGTCTTGTGGATCACAATGGCGATGCTTCGGATATACAAAATTTTACAGCGGGGGAGACCTGTTTGTATCAATTGCAGGATGCAATCACAACCGATATAATCAAAGAAAAGTTTCCCTGGGTCATTATGGATTATTCCAAAACCGGCGAAGCGGCCACAGCGTACAGCACTGCGGAAATTCAGTCGCTTATCGATTCGGGAATAACACCGTTGGCCTATATTTCAATCGGAGAAGCTGAGGACTATCGCTTTTACTGGCATTCGGTGTGGGTGTCACAACCGCAAGGCAACGATTTCACTGACAAGGCCCCGCAGTGGCTTGGGCACACGAACCCGGACTGGCCGGGGAATTATAAAGTGCGCTACTGGAACGATGACTGGCGCAACAAAAATCTCAAACCATATCTTGATGAAATCATTTTGCAAGGATTTAAAGGCGTTTATCTGGACATTATCGATGCCTTTGAATATTGGGGCGATGCCGGAAACTATGGCGGCAAGAACGGGGAAACAGCATTGACAAACGATCCGGTCGGCGACGAAGCGGAAGCAGCGCAACGAATGATAAACCTGGTGAAATGGATCGCTTCGTATTGCCGCGATAAAAGCGTTTTCGGGGAAGATTTTCTGATTTTTCCGCAAAACGGCGAGAGAATTTTGGATTATGATACGGATCATTCTTACCTGGAAACCATTTCCGGCCTCGGCAGAGAAGACATCTGGTACAGCGAAACCAATGAAAATTCTGCCCGGGACGTTAAAGAAATTTTGGGCTACCTCCGGCAATTTATAAAAAATGGAAAAACCGTTATTGCCGTAGATTATGTCGATGACGGCAGCGGCCTTACTGGTCAAAATCTGAAAAGAATCCTCGATTTTGCGTCAAAATGCAAAGCGGAAAGATTTCGCTACTATATCGGCAGAACGGACAGGAATCTCGATATGATTAATGTGATTGAAAATGTGCAACCCTGACTTGGTCAAGAATGAGAGGCAAAATAAGGAGATTTAACGCAGAGCACGCCGAGCTCGCAGAGAGAAATTATACTTGTTGAGGGTTAGTTTGTAACATGACTTTTGAAGTCGTGTCATTGCGAGCGAAACGAAGTGGAGCGAAGCAATCTCATGCTTAACAGGCAGTTATGAGATTGCTTCGTCGTTCGTTCCTTACTCTTCGCAATGACAAACACAAGTATATTAACCTCGTTGGTAAGAAAAAAACACAAGCATTAGCCGAAAGGAACTCTTATGGGGTCGTTAACTGCAAGTTTCGTTTCTTCTCTTGCTGTAAAGTTAACAAGCAAAGTTTTAGAATCAGCAGGAAAACGAATTAGGAGAGTCTTTGTCGGTACGGAAAAAGAAAAGGCTGTTCGCCGATGTTTTGCAGCAGGGATAAAGGCGATGAGCCGGTTTGCAGCCAAAAGCGCCGCCAATGAAACAGACCTGCAATATCTTTTTAAAACATTTTTTGATGAACCGGATATTGCGCGCGAATTAGCGCCTTTGCTGCGCTCGCAATCTATCGACAAAGATGAACTTTTGTACCTTTTGCAGGAAACCGGTTTTGACAAAAAAACGCTGCCTGGATTTAATGCGAAAGAAGCGCTGCTTGAATTTGAAAAGGCTTTTATTTCTGTTGCAACGGAAGAAGCTGAGCTGCGTGGTACGATTAACACAAACGAACTGCTCAAGCAGACCGGCATTCAGCAAGCGCAATTGAAAGAAATGAAAAAAATATCCAATATAATGACCACAGGGAATGAAGATAAAACCAAACACCTGCAAAACCTGCGCAAAAGCTATTTAAGCCATCTTTTTCAAGAAAGTCGGAAACTTTCATTCACAGGCATCGACCCCAAAGCAGCGAGTGAAAAAGAAGCGAGAATTAACCTG
>JAACEJ010000278.1 GCA_011682565.1 Actinomycetota bacterium
CGAGTAATTTAAAAACGTATTCTTGTATATCTCGTCGAAAACAGGGTCCGGAATAATATCTTGATTTTTCTTGTGCAACCCGGCTCCAATAAATCGCACTTGTACGGTCATTTGCCGGCAAAGCAAAATCTCGTTCATCCCGGGATTAAAGCGGAGCGGATACAAAATTACATCGATCATTCTTTGGTACCGCAGACTTTCAGGGGAAGATACACTCGCCCATTCCTGAGGGAAAATATTATCCGAAGAATAGATGGATGAATCGGGAATATAAAACTCCTTGTGCATAGAAAAGTCGGATATGTTCCGGGAATCTTTAGGAAAAGGGACAATGGGAGCCGAAAGGGGCATGGTTTGTGTGCCGACGTCTGATACGCTCACCTCTACTTTTTCACAAGAAGGTATACTGATGGAAATTTTTCGGCACGGTAACATCGGCTTGCCGACTCGTGTCAGAGGGATGCAGTTTTTCACTTCGGGCAGACTAAATTCCCGCTTGCCAATTGTAATCTTGGAGAAATTTGCCATCTCGGGTGAATATTGGATGACAACTTGTTTGCTCGTCGCATCGACAAGCTTTACATCCTGCATCGGGGTAGCCTGTCCCGTAGATAAGGCGAGACTGAGGAGATAGAAAACAATGAAAAATAAATTTCCTGAAAATTTTCGAAATATTCTGTTCTGCATAAATGAAAAATCTGTTTGCTCTCATTTCCAGTTTTAATTTAAAAGTTAATAAAACTAGTACAATTATTCAATCTCCAATTCCGCCAGATAAATCGCCGTCAGTGGTTTGCCGTCTTTATCTTTTTCATGGGACGAATAATCTGCCATTGCCGATACAGCGGCTTTGACCGGCACAACCCGGCGTTGCCTCCTCCGCGGCGTGCCACGGCAAGCACACTGTCGTCCGACCTAAATAAAAATACGGTCTCATCGCCGTTGTTGAAAATACGCTTTACTGAAACGATCCGGACTTTTGGCAGCCTTTCGGCATGTGCCGAAAAAGCAATCAAGCTGATGACGGCGGTAACATCCATAACATACCCGGAAAATATTTATTGTTATAAAACATGATCAGAGTTCGCTTTATTTTGCAGACTCGACCATTTTATAAAATGCTTCTTTTTGCGGCTTGCCGCGTTCTGCAAAGTGAGTAATTCCTTCGCGTTTGACGATGCGCCGGAAGTTTTGGTACGTACCATCGTATTTTGCCTGCACGGGATTGCGCCGGCACTTTAAGTACATGATCGGCAACCGCGCCATTTCAACCCGGTGCAGCATGTCCACGTTGCCGGCCACTGCTTCTGCTGCATCGAATATTTTATCAGCCTGGCGGATGAATGCATCGGAAAAGATTTTGTCGTCCGGCGTAAGGCCGAGATGAATGTGCGTATCCACTGTGATGCGATTATGAAGTAAATCAAAATATTCGCGCACATATTGACCTGACCGTCCATAGTACCCGTACATAAAATCATTAATGACCTGATTCACATTACACTCGGGATTCCACAGCAGTTTGGCCAGAACATAAGCGCGCAGTTCGGCAAACTCGCCGCCGCGGCTTTGGTAGTCGGCTTGCTCCATAATGCCGATGGCTTTGTGGTCGCGCAGGGTTTTGATGTTCGGCTGCAGGACGCGAAAATTAGGATAGGGCATGATGTAATGGCTAAAGTTTGTTACATAGTCCCAGATGTAAAGATGCGGGGCAATATCGGCCCAGCCGTTGAGGTCGTTCATGAATGAAACATTTTCGGGACCGCTCTCAAAAGGATGGGCAAAGCAGCACTCGATGCTGCACAGACGGACGACAACATTGTGCCTTGGCCGGAGAGTTTTGCACGGCTTGCGCGTGTACTGGTAGGCCAGTGTACCGACAAGCTTGTGCGGAAATTCCTTTTCAATCCGCTCCGCCACTTGATTGACAAATCGGATCATCGGCCCGGCCTCGCTGCCTTCCTTTTTGACAATAGCCTGACATTGATCGCACTGGCAGGGGTTGTGCCAGTCGTTTTGTGAAACCGAATAGATGAGGTACTGCGGATTCTTGCGTATGGTTTCTTTGAGCCGCTCTGTGATAATGTCCAGTACATGCGGATTGGTGAGGCAGAGTTGTGCGTGATCCGCGGTGCGCACCCCGTCGATCAGACTGTAATATTCGGGGTGCTTTTCGAAAAACTCGGACGGCGGCATGAAGCGATAAAATGTGTGTACCGACCAGTAACCTTCAACGCCGCCTGGCTGTTGACGGTAATTCATGGCGCCGTTCATTTTGTTTCGCGCTGCCCAGGTTGGATCGAATGCTTCGTAGTAAAAATCATTGCGCACACGAATGGAAGGCGATTCCGAATGATGCAAATAGGTGAAAGAATATTTTTCCTTCTGCGGGGCGACGCTCACGCTTGGTGTGTACCAGCGGCAGCCTAGTTCCCGTTCAAGAAATGTCATCGCACCGTACATGGTGCCGCGCTGCTTGCCGCCCCAGATTAAAATGTGAGGCCCCACGTTTTTGTATGTGAATGATTCGTTTGCATCCGCCGGAGGCAATGTATTTGACCCGAGTAATTTTTTGCTGTGCTCGTTCAGCCCAATGATGATTTCGTGGGCTTGCATACTTTCCGTATCAAAATGAACGGGAAAGTCAGCGCCGCTCACTTTTTTTAGCCATTTTTGCATTTCTGCCGCAGCCCATTGTTCGGAGCCGGAGGCTTTAGTACCGATAACAATGGCATAGTTCGTCTTGCCGTTATCAAACAGGTTATATTCAATGCGCTTTCCGGCAGAAAAAGGAAGGATCATTGTCCATGTTTTGCCATCCTTCATCTGCGCCTTGAAATGCAGAGCATAGTTGTCGTAAACATTTCGGTTTATGGGCAACTCGGTCTCGTGCTTTTGCGGCCATTTCCCACGCCATACAGGATGACCGGGTTCCGTTTGCGTGAAAATTTCCAGTGTTGCATTTTTCAAAACCAGCGGAATAATCGTTTCCGATTGCATGAACAAAAGTGTTGCCGAACCGTCATCATGAGGAAGGATACGAAACAGGGGGTGCTGTTCAACATATTTATCCGTATCGAACGGCAGAAAACGGGCGCAAAATCCCCACTTGTTGCCGCGTTCTTCGATCTTGAGCAGCAGGCGGTTGCGTCCTTTGTGCAAAGCCACCGGTACAAGATCGTTATCGGGTTTCAGCCCTCGTGCTTGAGAATGATCCCAGATTTTTTTGCCATCGAGCCAGGCCGTGCCGCCGTCGTTTGTGCCCAGGGCCAGGAGATAAATTTGTTTTTTTGGCGATTCGATTTCAGAATAAGCATAAGCCAGCACAGGCTCTTTTTTTGAAACGGCCGCATCCAGATCGATGATCGAATCCGGTGATGTGTAGCGGAACCAGGTAGCAGAGCCGCCGGCAAATTTTTCAACTTGCCCTTCTTTGGCGTGGAGATGAATTTCACCGCCATGTGCCTTGAGAAAATCCGTTGTATAGCCGGGCAGATGCTCAAAATTCGGCGCCGTTTCGGAAACCGTTTGCAATGGAAACGGGCCGCACAAGAGCCAGGATGTGATCCACTGGCCGGTTTGAACTTTTGTTTGGGGTGTCATCCCCGGACTCGTCACCGGAAATGAATACATTGCAAGCAGCGCAAAAAACAGAATCGGTTTTAAAAGTTTGCCCATGAATCGGTCTCCATTTTACTTGTTCGTTTTTTTTGTGTCATTTCATTTCTGTGTCCATTCTAATATCTGCCGACCAAGCAATAATTGCTTGCGCAGCACCGCATAATCAACATTTTGTATATTGGCTCCCATATCGATTGCCATGCATGCAGCCATCGCAGCAGACTGCCCCAGCACCATAAAAACCGGTTCCATGCGAATGGAGCCGTAAGCAATGTGTGAAGCAGAAAGACAAACCGGGACGAGAAGATTGGTGCACTCGGATGCTTTTGGAGTAAGCGATTTGTAGCTGATCGGATAAGGCGGAAAGCCGCCCACTTCCACGTTTCCCTCATTTTTGACAAACCCCTCTTTGGTGATGTAGCGCTGCACATTGTGGGAATCCATCGTGTATGCGGCCAGTCCGATAGTTTGCGGCGCCACGCGCACGCCGCGACAGTTATGCTCGGTCATTACGTATTCGCCGATCATACGCCGCGCCTCGCGTATGTACAGTTGATGCGGCCAGTGGCCGTTATCCGTGAATTCATCCTTTGCCAGCCCCCAGCGGCTGACCTCTTGGCGGATTTTTTCCGGCACGCGCGGATGATTGGCCAGCGTCCACATCAGGCCCTGCTGGTATAAAAGATGTTTCCGGTAAATTTTTTCCCGCGTGGTATAATCCGCTTCCGGCCAGTCGTAGTTCTGACCGATATAATCGGTGGAAAAGCCATGCTTGTTGTTGGTGTCGGTTTTGCGGTTGGGCATCATACTTATTATCAGCGGCACACCGTCTTCTCCCGCCTCAAAATTGCGGAACAAAAGTTCGTATTGCAGCGAATCATATCCCGCCGGTTTTTCAAACGGCACACGATTTTCCGGTGCATCCGACATGCACATGCGAAAGCAGTAGGCCTGTACACGATGATCGCCGCTGCCCTCCTTGTCCGGGCCTGTGGGATCGATGCCTGGTAATAAACCACTGGATGGCTGCCCCGGCTCGATATAAGGATTGATAAAATCCTGAAGCTGGTGATGGACGGCGTTTTTCGTCTGCACACCGTTAAGGGTTTCGCCGTACACAGCGTTGGCTTCACGACCAACTGTATACGAGACGCCCGTCTTTGCCATCAGGTCGCCTTCATACGTAGCGTCTATGAAAACTTGGCCGCGAAATATTTTGCCGGACTCCATTCTGATGGCCGTGATTTTCGTCCCCTGCTTGTGCACACTATTTTTTAAATCCAGCCGTTCTTCAAAAACCACCGGAACTTTTGCTTCCCGGATCATATCCCTGAAAATCTTCTCTGCCACGTGCGGTTCGAACTTCCACCAGACCTGGTTTTCATACCAGTCTTTCCCTGCCTGGTATTCCTCGCGCTTTTGCTGCACCCAGGATTCGTCTTTCATGTAATACTCAAAGACGCGATGATAGAATTCCCGTGCAATCCCGCCGATTGCTTTCTTATTACCGATATCCGTTTGCCCCAAACCGCCGGAAGTCAATCCACCGAGATGCTTTCCCGGCTCAATTAAAACAACCGACTTTTGCATTCTCGCTGCCTGTATAGCCGCAACAACCCCGGCGGATGTGCCGCCGTAGATAACAATATCATATTGCTTTTGATGTGTGCAATTTGGAATAAACAGAATCGAGACGGTAAACATTAAAACAAGGAATATATTAATCAGCTTTTTCCTGAACATAATCACTCCTTTTATTTTGAATGAAAAACAACTTTGCTCTCGTTCACACGCTCCTGCGTGGGAACGCAGGTGGGACGCTCTGCGTCCCGTAGAGACATAAAAAGGTGTTCATGGTATTTCCTAAAACCTCATTGGACGCAGGAGCGTCCTAAATACACTACCACGTGGTACGTGGTAGCGAGTTTAAATCCTCCAGCCGGGCAGGTTATTACTTTTCATTTGCTAATTCGAGAGTTTTTAAATACAGTGGTTTTGAAATTCTAATCTT
>JAACEJ010000279.1 GCA_011682565.1 Actinomycetota bacterium
CAGCCGCGATGAGCTTGTCACGCTCGATGGCGTCACGATGGGAACATTTTACAATGTCAAAATTGTCAAAAAGGGAGTGAGTGCTCACACTTTAGATTTACTCCCGAGGGGCATTCAAAAGGTTCTTGACGGCGTGAACCAAAAAATGTCTACATATATTCAGGATTCTGAAATTTCCCGTCTCAATCGGAACAGAGCGACTGACTGGATTCCCGTTTCGCCGGAGCTTTATAAAGTTTTATGGTACGCCCTGCAAACGAGCAAAAAATCAAATGGCGCCTTTGACATCACCGTTGGGCCGTTGGTTAATTTGTGGGGTTTTGGCCCGGAGAAGAACAGAGAAAATACCATTCCCCCGGAAAAAGAGATAAGAAAGCGCCTGGTAAATGTCGGCTACCAAAAGCTTTTGTTACGGGCCGATCCTCCTGCCGTGAAAAAATTGAATCCAAAAATTTATTGCGATCTTTCTGCTATTGCCAAGGGTTATGGAGTAGATAAAGTTGCCGACTATCTCGATTCATTACAGGTTACAAATTACCTCGTGGAAGTAGGCGGAGAAATCAGAGCGCGGGGCTTAAACCAAAAGCGGGCTGATTGGAGAATCGGCATTTCGTCACCGGCATATCCGAACGATATTGAAAAAATTATTTCCGTGACCAACCGGGCCGTGGCAACGTCCGGGGATTACCGAAACTATTTTGAAAAAGACGGGATTCGCTATTCGCACACAATCGATCCAACGACGGGCAGACCAATCACCCATCACCTGGCTTCCGTTACCGTTATCCACGATTCCTGCATGGTCGCGGATGCCATGGCAACGGCTATCGATGTCCTGGGTCCGCAAAAAGGATACGACCTGGCGCAAAAAGAGGAACTTGCTGTCTTTTTGATTGTTAAAAAAGGAAATAAATTCGTCGAAAAAATGACGCCACAATTTAAAAAAATATTATTATTAAAATAGAGAGTTTATCATGACGGAATATCTGGCTATGGTAGGTTTCCTTGTTGCGGGATTTGTTCTCATGGCGCTGGCCCTGCAATTCAGCAAATATAAACAAAGCGACTGCGGCTGCAGTGGGCACTGCTCCACCGATCACGTCGATACAAACGCCCGCACCGACTTGTCGTAAAGTGTGGATTTCTTGAAAAGAACGATAGAGTTGGAATAAAACTCGACTATCCGAATTTCGGGCCAATGTAGCTTCATTCATTGAAAGTCCGAAAGAACAAGCGACCAATAGTAATTACTCAACGGGGAAAAAGTGCTGCTGTAATGATGGATGTGTCCGAATATGAATCATTAATGGAGAAACTTGAGTTATTAACCGATATTCAAATAGCAGAATCTCAAATAAAAAAAGGAGAAGGTGAAACTCAAAAAGATGCCAAAGCTCAGGTATTAGGAAAATTAAATGAAAATAATTTGGTCACCATTAGCAATAGATAGAATTATTTATCGTTTAGATGAAGAACAAATATCGGTTTTAACCGTCCGCCATGGAAAACAAATACTGCCTGCAAAAGATCTCAAAGAAAAGTAACTATCGTGGAATGAAGTAAAATTCAATCACTGCATATTATATCATTGTATTCTATTTAAATTTAACTTTGGCCTAATGAGTCAATGGCCGGGCAAAATTCCTGTTCAAAGAAAGGAGTAAACCATGGTGCGTAGCGTGATGTGTTTTGCTGTGATCGGGATTTTTCTGTTTTCATTGGGGTGCGGGAAAAGTGATCAACAAAAAAAAGTGGAACAAGCCGCCGAACAGATGCAAAAAGCCGCACAGAAAATGGCTGATGCCGGAAAGGACATGGGCGATAAAATAGGCGAAGGCGCCGGCGATATGGCTGAGGCCATGAAGAAAATGGGCGAAGCGGTGACCTCGGGTGAAAAAGTGGAACCTGTAAATTTTCGCGACCTGAAAAGGCTTTTGCCGGAAAAACTGGCGGGCATGAAAAGAACAAACGCCAGCGGCGAAAAAAATTCCGCTTTTGGCATCAAAGTTTCCCAGGCGGAAGCAGATTATGATGCGGGACATGACGGGACAATCCACGTTGAAATTACGGACATGGGGACAATCAAGGGACTCGCAAGAATGGCCAAGTTCGGCTAGGCAATGGTTGATATTGACAAAGAGTCTGATACAGGTTATGAACGGACGATGACTTATCATGACTATAAAGGATACGAAGAATACCGAAACGATCTATTAAATAAAAGGGCTTTTTATGAGATTTCATCAACACTATGGACTGCTGATTTGTTTGCTTATCATTTTTATGATAATATGTCAAACCTCTTTTGCTGCCAACAACTCTCACACAACAAGGAATACTTTGTCTTACCAAAGTGATAATGCAAATGTTAAAGTGGTTCCGAATGTTGTCATTATAAAATTTAAAGAGCGGATCAACAACGCAGCGAATAGATCGCGATCGGGTGTTGCATCGGTTGATGGCGTGCTGAGATCATTCGAAATCACTGCACTGGAACCGCTCATCAGGGGAAAAAGAATTTTAAATCCGGCGATGAAGAGACTGGAAAATATTTATTTTGCACACTATGGGAAAAATATTTCTCCTGAAATTGCTGCCAAAGAATTGAGCAAAAATCCGGACATCGAATATGCAGAACCACAATACATTCAAATGATTGAAGATGTTCCGAATGACACGTTATTTGAACAGCAAAATTTTCTACAGGTCATCAATGCACCCCCGGCATGGGATATTGTCAAATCCGAAAGCAGCAACGTTGTCATTGCCATTGTTGACGGTGGAACAGACATTCACCATGTTGATCTCGCGGCTAATCTTTGGGTGAATCCCGGGGAAATTGCGGACAATGGCATTGACGACGATAACAACGGCCTTATAGATGATGTGCACGGCTGGAATTTTGCCGACAGTACCAATGATCCTACCGGGCTAAGTAATACACCTGCAAATGCAAACCACGGTACGCATACTGCAGGTTTGGCCTGCGCGGTAACAAACAACAAAATTGGCGTAGCCGGTGTAAGCTGGAACGCAAAACTAATGGCGATCAATGTCTCAAATCCTGCCGTAGACAGAGAATTAAAGAATGCCTACGTGGGTATGTTTTACGCAGTGGAGATGGGCGCTGATATCATTAGCTGCAGTTGGGGCGCTCTCGGCGTTTCCTCACAATTTGAACAGGACGTGATCAATACGGTAACCGATATGGGCACTGCAGTTGTAGCCGCTGCCGGAAATAACAATAAATCCGCTCCGCATTATCCTTCGGCTTATAATAATGTTTTATCGGTCGCAGCAATAGATAATGCCGGGCAAAAGGCCGACTTTTCGAACTATGGCTCAACAATCGACGTTGCCGCACCCGGGGTGAGCCTTTTGAGTACTTTAAAAAACAGCAATTACGGTACAATGAGAGGAACCTCTATGGCGTGTCCGGTCGCTGCGGGAATTGTCGCTTTGGTTAAAGCGCAGCATCCGGACTGGCGTGGCATTCAGGCCGCCGAGCAAGTCAGAGTGACCGCCGACAATATCGATTCGCAAAATTCTGCTTATATCGGGCAGTTGGGCAAAGGCCGTGTGAACGCATTTAGTGCAGTGACCAAATCATTGCCATCCATAAAGATTGCGCGTTTTTCTTTTAAAGACGCAAATGACGACGGCATTATCGAGCAGGGAGAAAGTGTGGATGTTTTTTTAACATTTACAAATTTTCTCAGTCCCGCGGAAAACGTCAACCTCGAATTACAAACTGATGACGGGTTTGTCACTTTGGGTACCCGGCAGGCCGGCATAGGATTCATCGGAATGATGGACACCGTTGCGATTTCCACACCGTTTCGATTTACCGTTAAAGGCAATGCTCCGAACGGACATCCCGTGCTTTTTAAGGTGCTTATTTCTTCAGGTGATTATCAGGAACAAGATGAATTTACATTGATCATTGCTCCTACATTTGGAGATGTACATATTAATAATATCGCCTCGACGGTTACCTCGATCGGAAGAATCGGCTTTGCCGATAACGGACAGAACGATGTGCGCGTGGGTACGGGTTTTAAATTTAAAGACGGCCCGAATCTTCTTTTTGAAGGCGCCCTTATTTCCGGAACAGGCCCGGATCAGATTTCCGATGCCGCACGCGGTGTCAAGATAAATAATGCTCTTCAATATGACCGGGATTTCACTAAAGTCGGCGATCAGGATTTTGAAATCAGAACACCGGGGCATTTGAGCGACCAGGAAAGCTATGCAGTCTTTGAAGACACAAACGCCGACAATCCTATGAACATCCGCATAACCCAGGAAACTTTTGCTTTTAATAATCCATCTGACGACGATTTTATTCTTTTTCGCTATACCGTCGAAAATCTCAAAACGACGCCATTGGACAATTTTTATTTAGGCCTGTTTTTCGACTGGGACATGGATGGGGAAACGTTTAATACCAACATGGCTGACTATGATTCCGTGCGGCAAATGGGTTATGCTTATGATTCCGATGGTGGGCCGGACACCTATGTCGGCATTTCCGTTCTTAGCCAGGGAAACGTTTCCTATCATGCCATTTTCAATGACGAAAACGCCGCAGACAATCCTTCATGGGGACTTTACGACGGCTTTACAGATGAAGAAAAATGGCAGACAATCAGCGGCGGTTTGGAATTTCTAACGGCCGGGCCCGGAGATATTTCCCATGTCATTGGTACCGGTCCGTTTACAATTGACGGCGAGGCCAACCTGGAACTGGGTTTTGCCCTGCTTGCCGGAGATAATCTCACCGACCTCCAAGCCAATGCGGATTCAGCTAAAAAAATCTGGGAACAGTTGCTTTCTACCGGCGTCGACGACAGAGGTAAACCAACGCAACCCGGTGCATTCGCGTTGCAGCAAAATTATCCCAACCCGTTCAATCCGCTTACTACAATTTCTTATCAAATTCCACAAAATGATTTCGTGGAATTAAAAATCTACAACACGCTGGGACAAATGGTGCGAACGCTTGTGGATAAAAAACAAACCGCCGGAAATTATTCCGTGCAATGGAACGGGCTGGATGAAAACGGCAGACAAGTAACCAGCGGCACTTTTTTGGTTAAACTGCAAGCCGGGGATTTTTCCCAGGTGCGCAAGATGGTGTATTTGAAATAAGGAATTGATCTTTTCAATTATTGTTACGTTCACATTTCGAGCATTTACTCTCTCTCGCTCCGCGATGAATCACGGACCAAGTTGAAAAAGAACGCTAAAGCGCCATTCAGAGTGGTTTAATAACTTCACCAGTCATTTATGGCCTGGCGAACTGAACCATTTCCTCGTGAAAAGAAGCGGGAGCGCCATGAATAAAAACAAGACAATATTAAACGCCACGTTAAATGTGACCTGGTAAAATGCGGATATGGCCGTATCTGAAACAAACCAGATCGTCAGGCTCAGGGCAAGACAGTTCCACGCCCACTTTTCGCGCGCCTTGAACGGGTAATGAACCAGGAAAGCCAGGGCAATGCCCCACCCGGACACCGTGGCGCCCAAGACGCCGTAAATCCAGGCTTGAAACATGGCAGCGCTTTCGGGAGCAATTTCACCCGGCCAGAACATCGGG